>JAFIGH010000025.1 GCA_020831525.1 Opitutales bacterium | reverse complement strand
CAGTCTACCACACCGCCGCCGCTTCATGACAGGGGGTCGTTTGCCGGACGGATACAAAAGCTGGGAGATGTCGTCCGACTACTTGCGGCAGATGAGCCTCTCGAAGAAAAGCACCGCGATCATCCTTTAATTGGCAGGTGGGTTGGTTCGAGGGATTGCCACATCGAGCCAGATTGGGTCTTGATTTATCGAAATGAACCCGAGTTATTATACTTAGAACGCTCCGGTAGCCATAGTGACCTCTTCAAAAAATAGCTCCATCCAGGCGGTGGTATCAATTCCGTTACGGCTCCGCCTCCACTCCATGCCTACCCTCTACGTTGGTGCGCCGAGCGAAGCGAGGCGCTTCTTGTCCGGTGAAAGTCCGGACGTTTCAAAGTAATAACCAAACATAAACTACCGAGTGTTGCGTGTATGTCAGCTAAGCGATTGAAACGAGTGGATCGCTCTACAATGATCGTAACCGGAACCCAGGCCGGAAGGCTTGGCGGAAGGATGGCGGAACGGCATGTGCGAAGCGTACACGGGCGCAGCACATCAGAAGGAAGCACATTCCCAAAGGCGGCGGGAAAACCCGCCCGCTGGGGATGCCTTGGAGGATAAGATTGTCCAACAGGCCGCGGGCAAGTTGCTTCAGGCGATTTACGAAGCGGACTTCCTTGATGTGAGCAAAGGGTACCGACCGGGACGGGGTGAGGAGCCCGGTGCGGGTTCCGAGCGTCAGCGACACCCCGCCAAACCGCACGCCGGGATCTGCGAGGGGGCTCGTCGGCAACGGCGAGTCCTGCCTTAATGGCGGAAAGAATATGGATAAGGATACATTTCTAATCGAACTTTCCGAAAGCAAAAGAAGCGATTTCGGAAAGCGGGACTTTTCGGATCAATCGGATCCCCAGAAGGTGTTTTCTGCCATATGGGAATTTGAATCTGAAGTGATTGAATGGTGGATTCTTGCAGCATTTTATCAATTCATGGACCACCCCAAGCTTTTCGTTTACCGTGGATGCGTTGGAAGAGATCGGAGCGGACCGGTTCCGGCATCATGACCACCAGCCGAACAACGGCTGAAGCTGACCGGGACCGCGGGCAACTCACCGCATCCGTTTGAGCCCTTCCTCGATTTCGGCGGAGATTTTCTCGAAGACGTCCTCGAACGGGCCCATGCCGTCGATCTTCGTGACGCTGTGGCGCTGATTGTATTTCTGGATGACAGGGACGGTCTTGGCCTCGTGCTCGTGGAGGCGCTGGACGATCTTCGAGGTGCTGCTGTCATACGGCATGCGCCGGTCGGTCTTGCTGCGTTCGTCGAGGCGGCGGATGAGTTCGAGTGTGGGCACCTCGATCTCGATGATCTTGGAGATGGAGGAGTCGTGCTTCCGCAGCAGACCGTCGAGGATGTAGGACTGCACGAGAGTGCGGGGAAAGCCTTTGAAGATGAATCCTTTGACGCCCCGCGGATTGCGCAGGCGCTCCTCGATGAGCGGAACAACGATCTCGTCGGGCACGAGTTGGCCGCTCTCGTAGAGTTCCTTGACCCGTCTTCCGGTTTCCGTCCCCGCCGCGATCTCCGCCTCGAGCATGGGGCCGGTGGCGACGTATTCGAGGCCGTGGCGTTCGGCGAGGGCGCGGCCCTGCGAGCCCCGTCCGGAGCCCGGGTATCCGAAGACCACGACATTGTAGAGGCGTTTGGACAACTCGCCGCGCAGGATGTCGACAATGCCGGCGTTGACCTCGTCGATGGAATTTGTCGCGTCGATCTCGTGGTGCAGGCCCTTTTCTTTGTAGAATCGCAGAACGGGGACGGTCTTCTCGTTGTATTCCCGCAGGCGGTTGCGGATGACTTTGTCGTTGTCGTCGCTGCGGCCGGAGCTTTGCCCGCGTTTGAGGAGGCGGTCGACGGATACCTCCTCGGGCACCTGCAGGTTGATGAGGCAGGTGAGGGAGGTGTTCAGTTTGATCATGAGCCCTTCGAGGATGTACGCCTGGATGTAGGTGCGGGGGAATCCGTCGAAGAGAAAGCCGTCGGCGTCGGGATTGTTCGTGATCGTCTTTTCGATGATCTGCACGATGATTTCGTCGGGCACGAGACCGCCGGAAGCGATGATGCTCTCGGCTTCCTTACCGAGGGCGGTGCCTTCGGCAAGTTCTTTGCGCAAGAGGTCTCCCGTGGAGATGTAGAACAGGTTGTACTGGCGGATCAATCGCTCGGATTGAGTGCCTTTGCCCGCGCCGGGCGGGCCGAAGAGCGCTATATTGAGCATCGGGTCGGGTGATTGCGTAGGGTGACGTGTATAAGGTTTCTTTCTGTCACTTTGAAATTCGTAGAAGTCATCCTAATTGTCGACCCCGAATTCACCCGCCCGCCGGTTTTGCCGCCTCCCGCCGCGCGCGGGCGCGCCGGGCGGTCTCCCGGCCTTTACGGAAAGTGGATGCCGCGCTGCCCCTGGAGCCCGAGATCCGCGGGACGACCCGCCGTCCGCAGGGGGATGCCGCGCCAGTTTCGGTCGTCGTCGAGCCATGAAAGGTCGTCCCCGTAAAGCTCGCCGGCGAGGGTTTCGGCGAGCTGTTGACCGATCTCCCGGAACTCCGCTTGTCCCCAGAGGTCGTTGCCTTCGCGGGGATCGGCGCGGCGGTCGAAGAGCTGAAAACGGTTTCCGCTGGGATGGTAGATCAGCTTGTAGTCTTCGGTCGCGATCATACGCACGGCGGTTTCGTCTTCGCTGCACTCGCCGTAGAGGTAGGCGCGGCGGTCCGGGGAAAGGAGGGAGAGCCCGTCCACGCTTCCGGGGACGGGCACGCCCGCGAGGTCGAGAAGCGTGGGCATGAGATCCTGGAGACCGGTGAGTCGGTCGTCGGTGCCCGCTGCCCCGTATCGGGCGCGGAATGGATTGCCCGCGAAGATAAGCGGGACGCGGTTGCTGCCGTCATACATCATGCGCTTCCCCCAGAGGCCGTTCCATCCGAGCATGTCCCCGTGGTCGGAGGTGAAGGCGATGACAGTGTTACTCAGGAGGCCTTCTTCGCGCAGGGTGCCGATGAGGAGGCGAATCTGGTGGTCGATGTGGGTGACGAGGGCGTAGAAGCCGCGCAGCGCGTCGCGGATCATCTCCGGCGTGAGGTGACGGAAGCCATGGATCCGCTGCTGGAGGCCGAAGGGAAGCGCGTCGGCGACGGCCGCCCACGCGGCGGACTCCGGAAGCTCGACGGGAAGGCGGCGATAGAGATCGAGGTATTCGCGCAGGGGTGTCAGGGGCGGGTGGGGCGCCGCGTAGGAGCAATACCAGAAGCCGGGCTTGCGCGGGTCGCGTCGTTTGATGAAACGGACGGTCTGCTCGGTCGTCCAGTTTGTGGGGTGGAGGTTGTCGGCGAGATGCCACGGGCGGACTTCATAGTTGTTGTTGCCCATGCCGTGGGCGAAGGCCTGCCCGTGCTGACCGGCGTCGGCGAGAAACCACTCGTAATCGTCGATGACGCCGGGTTTGCGCCGTCCCTCCTCATGCAACTGCACATCGTGGAAGCCGATACGGTCGCGCTGCGGATGGACATGCAGCTTGCCCGTGGCGTAGCACTGGTATCCCGCGCCCGCAAGGGAGCCGGCGAGGGTGGGTCCGTCCGGCATTTCAAGCTTGTCCTTGTAGAGGCGGTCGCCGTGGCTGCGCGGGGTCATGCCCGTCATGAGTGTGCGCCGGGCCGGAATGCATACGGGGCATTCGGAGTAGGCGGAGCCGAAGCGGGTACCGGCGAGGGCGATCCTGTCGAGAGTGGGCGTCTGCACG
The DNA here is from genome assembly GCA_020831525.1 of Opitutales bacterium. GTDB lineage: Bacteria > Verrucomicrobiota > Verrucomicrobiia > Opitutales > Oceanipulchritudinaceae > SLLG01. Next base: position 50,783 of record JAFIGH010000025.1, on the reverse strand, counting down.
ACGGGATGGCCCATCCCGCTGAAGAGGTTCCACGGCCAGTGGTCGGTTGCAATCAGGAGAATGTTCGGTTGTTGCATCGCGGGATCAGTGTGGTTGTGCGGTCGGGCCGACGACAAGCCCGTTTACCGCGGGGCTCAGTCGGGAGCCGCGAGGGTGAATGAATGGACTCCCGGTGCGAGGACGGTGCCCGTCGGAACGACGAGCATTTCCACGGGCGAATCGATCTTCAGTTGCAGCTGCCGCGCCGCGCGTCCGGCTTCCAAGCGAATCTCGCCGAGCGGGTGCGGAACGGTGGCCGAGAGGGTGCGGAGGGTGCCGGGATACGGATCGAGGAGACAGCGCCCCCACCCGTGCCGCGAAGGATCGGGGGCGAGCCCGGCGACGGTATGGACCCATTCGATGTCGGGCATGACCCCCCAGCCGTGGCAGTCGCTGCGCGGATTTTCGTCGCTCTCGGGCCAGGTCGTGATGCCGCCGGTCTCCAGCATGCCGAACCAATGGCGGAAGAGGTGGAAGGCGCGCGCGTGGCTGCGGCAACGCCGGAGCGCCTCCGCGAGGTGCGCGCGGTAGTAGAGCGTGCCCGGTTGCGTGACCGACGGATCGTCGAGCGCGCGGGCGAGGATGTCGGCGGCTTCCGCATCCGTCCAAAATCCCGCCAAAGTCGCCTGCACCTGCGCGTGAACGCTGTAGGAAAGGCGGGCGGGCGTGTCGGCGAGCAAACCGCTGCGCGGGTCCCGGCAGACGGCGATGGCTTTCAGCAGTCCGTCTTTCGACTCCCTCCAGTGCCCGGCGAACGCGGCGTGGCCCGCGAATTCTTCCAAAGCCGCCATCCAGCCGCAGGCCTCGGCGAGGAGCGCGCCCGCCGCCGCCGATCCGCCGTCGGCATCCTGCGGCGCGCACCCCGCTGCAAAACCCGGCGCCCAGTCGAAGAAGAGGGGTTCGTCGATAAATCCCGGCAGGCCGTCGGAGCGCCGCCGTGCGAGAAACCACTCAAGGACCGCGCGCGCCTGCGGGAGATAGGGCGCAATCGCCTCCGCGCGGCCGCGGTAGACACGGTAATCTTCGAGCATGCCGATCCACTGAAGACTGTAGGTGGCGATCACCTGATGAAAGGACGAGGGCGCGTGACTTGGCAGGAGACCGGAGGGCAGGGGCGATGCCGCAAGGTCGCGGATGGCTTTGAGGGCGAGGCGTTCTTCTCCGGCCAGCAGGTAGTGATGACGCGCCTGGATGCGGGCGTCGCCCGGAAACTGCGCCTGCTCCCAGGAGGGACAGTCGAAAAAGGTCTCGTGCGCGCAGGCCAGCGCGGTGTCCAGGCTCACGCGGTGCAATCGGTCCCATGGACGGTTTTCCGTATCCTCTAAATCGATACGCAGCGTCGGTTCAATCGGGAAGCCCGCGCGCCGGAGCGTCGGCGGATCGAGACGAAGGGGGTCGCCTTCCGTTTCCACGTCGACGACGAGGTAGCGGAAGGCGCGGATCCACGGTGGCGACCAGCATCGCGCCTCACCCCCGTCGCATACGATACGGTCGGTCTGGCCGGGGAGCATGCAGCCTTTGGTACAATCGCGGTCGCCTTTGCGTCCGTCACTCCCAAGCGGCGCTTCGCACCACGTAAGCCGGATCGTGGCGCCCGCGCCGCCCGACCACCGGACGGCGGGCACGGCGGTCAGGACGCCGCCGGCGTCGTAGACAAACCGCGCCCTTTCATGCGGTGGAAGACGGACGGCTTCCTCCGTGCCGCCGGACCACACGCCTCCGGCGAACCGCCGTCGCCACGGATGCGGCTCCATTTTCATGGGCGGGAGCGGTTCCTCGACGAGTCGGCAGCCCAGCGGACGGTTGCCCCACGGATTGGCCTCTGTCTCCTTTGAAACGGCCTCCGCGCGGTGCCATGCGCTGTCGTGGAAGTCCGCTTCCTGCCATCCCCACGGGTATTTTGATGCTTCGAAATCCTCGCCCGCCCCGATGGCACGGTGCCCGGAGAGACCCATGGTCTTGGATTCCGGCAGGGGCTTGCGGCTTGTATCGACATAACAACGCCACGCGCCTTCGCGGATGCCTACTCCGGCGGCGAGGAAAAATCCGGGTCCGCCCACCTGTCCTTTGCCCGCAAACCGTCCCCAGTGGACGACCTCCGCCGCGAGGATATGGCGCCCCGCTTCAAGGACGGGTAGCCGGATTTCCACGACGCCCCAATGTTCACGCCCCGCGCGGGACGGCCCCGCTGCGATTTCGCGGCCGTCCAGCCACATCCGGAATCTTTGGCTCGCCGTCACCCACAGTGTCGCCGCCTCGTCCGTCGCGGGGCCGGTCTCGATCTCCTGCCGGAACAGGACAAACGAGAAACAATCACGCGGAGCGCCGGGATACCAGAGGCCGTGGCTGTGGCGGGCGGGATGGCGGGGGTGCATAACGTCTCCCGATGCCTTGAAATGCGGTTCGTCCATCTCGGCTAGGCGGGCGGGCCCGCCGCACTATTGGTAGAGCCACCATTGGCGGCTTTCGGCTTGGAAGGCGCGCGCCTGCCGGGCCCAGCGCTCGACAAAGCCGCGCACATCGGCGTCCGCGCCGCGTGTCGTGATTTCCTCCCACCAGTCGCTGTCGCCGACATGTTTGAGGTAGAGTTCGCGCTGGGCGCTGGTGGCCGCCGTGAAGGGATTGCGGTCGGCCCACGCGCAGGCCAGCGCCATCATGTGGAAGCTGACCTCCGTCGGACGCAGGGCCTCCCAGTCGTCGACAAACACATAGACGCCGCGCCGGGCCTGCCCGTTCTCTTCGAAGCGGATGACACGGAACTCCAGCCCGGGGATGTTTCGCGCGGTGAGTGCGCGGGCGATTTCCTCGGGTGAGCGGCCTGAATACAAGAGAAGCCGGAAGGGATAGAGCGTGCCGTAGCCGTGCCGGAAGTTGCCGAGCTGGGTGCCGAGGCCGGTCATGCTGTAGCCCATGGCGGCGGAGAGGTCGGGGATGGCGGGGGAGGTGGGGATCCAGCGCAAGCCGGTCTCCGGCCACATCATGTCGCGCCGCCAGCCGCGCATGGGGATGACCGTGAGGTTGCCGCGGCGGCGGATGTTGTCGGGAAGGTCGAGGACGCCCGGCTTTTCTTTCGACATGCGGGCGAGTTCTCCGATCGTCAGCCCGTGTACATACGGGACGCGGAACGCTCCCACGTAGCTCATCCAGCGCTCTTCGAGCGGCGGTCCGTCGACCTTCAGCCCGCCGATGGGATTGGGGCGGTCGAGGACGATAACCTCCTTGCCCGCCTTGAAGCACTCCTCGATAACGTAGCGCATGCAGCTCACATACGTGTAGCTGCGCACGCCGAGGTCCTGCAGGTCTACGACCATCACGTCGATGCGGTCGAGCATTTCGCGGGTGGGCCGCCGGTAGCGCCCGTAGAGCGAAAACACGGGCAGGCCCGTGCGCTCGTCGATGCGGTCGTCGACAGGAACATTGGCGCGTTCGTCGCCGTAGATGCCATGCTCCGGACCGAAGAGAGCAACGAGGTTCACCCGCTGATCGCGGTGCAGGACCTGAATCGTCGAGACACCTTCGCGGTTGACTCCGGCGGGGTGGGTGAGGAGCCCGACGCGCTTGCCTTCGAGAGGCGCGAACCCCCGCTCGGCGAGGACATCGATGCCAAGGTAGACTCGCTGCGCCTGCGCGGGGGCCGCCAGCAAGCAAAGTAAAGCAACGGCGAGGAGCGGCAATAGAGCCGCGCGGAAAAAAGGGGTGAAGTCGTGTGTTCTGCGCACAGTTGGATTCCGCCACACAAAGACCATCCAACTCAAGTGCAAAAGGCCGGCGTCCACGGCAGACTTTCGCCTTCTGGCGACTACGCCCGCGGGGCTGGGGCGCGCAGGGGCAGTTCAAGGACGAATGTCGTCCCGCGTTTGGCCGTTGGGTCCACGCGAATGCGGCCGCCGTGGCCTTCGACGATCTTGCGGGCAATGAGCAAGCCCAGCCCGGTGCTTGGCTCGTTGCCGGTTGTGCGCGTGCCGACGCGGCTGAACGGCTGGAAGAGCTGGTCCATCTTCTCGCGCGGAATCCCGGGACCTTCATCGCTCACGGTGATCTCCGCCTTGCCGTCGCGGCGCGTGAGCGCGACGGTCGTGGTTGTTCCGGGTTCGGAATATTTGACGGCGTTGCCGAGGAGGTTGTTCATGACCTGCTCGAACTTGACGCGGTCGAGGGACACGGCGGGGAAGTCCGGCGGCGGAGCAAAGGCGAGGGCGATATTTTTTCGTGCTGCGAGGATGCGGTTGAGGGCGACGTTTGCGGCGAGCACGACCGGCAGGTCGACGGTCTCGCGTTCCAGCGTCAGCTTTCCTGACTCGATGGTGGCGACGTCGAGGAGGTCGTTAATCAGCGTGAGCATGAACTCACTGCTGCTGCGGATGGCGGAGACAAACCCGCGGTGTTCCGCCTCCATGGCGGGTGCCGCCTCGTCTTCCAGCAGTTCGCTGTAGGCCATGATGACACCGAGGGGTGTGCGCAGGTCGTGCGCCGCGATGCCGAGGAAGCGGTTCTTGAGCGTATTGAGCCGCTCCAGTTCGGCATTGGCCTTGTGCAACTCGCGGGTCCGGTTGCTCAGCTCGGCGTTGAGGGAGAGAAGGTTTTGCTCAAGGCCTTCGATCTCGGCAGTGTCGCGGCGGCCCGCTGCGAGGACTTTGTCCCCGCGCGTACGGAAGATGACCTTCCATGTCTGCGGGAGGTTTCCGGACACCCGGATGTCCACATTCGTTTCCTCTCCCTCGGCGGGCCGCCATTCTTCGAAGGTCCGGTCCGCCGGAACGCGTGCGAAGATCTCCGTGAAGGGCTTGCCCGCGGGATCCCCGCCGAGGACCGAGCGGATGTGGTCCCCCGACCAGAGGATGCACCCGCCGCGGTCAAAGGCGATGAGGAGGGCGGGCGCTTCCGTGCGGGCGTAGGCGGCGATGTCAGCGTCAAAGTCCTTTGGGTTCATGCTGGAGTTGCTTCGGTGAGAAAGGCTTCGAGTTCGTCGAGAGTGGTCATAAGGGTGACGCCGGGTTCGGCGGCCAGTTCTTCGCCCGCTCCGTCCGCGATGGCCTTGCCCCCGGCGAGAACGGGCAGGGCGGGGAACTCGGTGCGCACAGTATGCAGCGCGCCGAGCACGCGCGGGACACCCGTTGGCAGGGCGACGGAGAAGACAAGGAGGTCAGGCTGCCGCCGCCGAAGCTCATCGAGGAGGCGTTCCACCGGGGTGTTTGCTCCGAGGAAGTGGCTGTCCCAGCCATGCGCTTCGAAAATGTCGGCCACCATCTTTCCTCCGATTTGGTGATACTCGTTTGGGGCGGACGATACGACCACCTTGCGCCCCGAGCGCTCGCCGCGAAAGAGTTTTGGGTACACGAGGGTCATGAGACTCTCTGTGATAGAGGTCGCGAGGTGCTCCTTTGCCACGGAGATCCGGTTCTTTTCCCACAGTTCGCCGATGGCGTACTGCGCGCGGTGGAAGAGGTTCTTGTAGAGGTCCGCCACTTCCACGTCCGCATCGATGAGCGATTGAACGATCCGCCGGCAACGCGGCAGGTCGCCCGTCAATACGGCGTCGAGGTAATCTGCGAAGGTCTCCTCACTGACGATGGAGGGCTTACCCATGGTGCAGTGTCTCCAGTCGTTTACGCGCCCCTTCGAGGAATCCGTCGACGGCGGCGGCCCATGACGGAGAAAAGCGCTCACTGTCGGCCAGCCAGTCGCGGAGCTTGGCCACCGCGCCTTCGGCGCTGTTGGCCTCGTCGGCCACAGCCGCGGCGAGGAGAGCGGGTGCCTCGGGAAGGCGGTCGCACTCCGCGTGCGCTCCGGCGCGGAACTCGCGGGTGAGTTCGGCGGCGGCGGACTCCGTGAGACGCCGGAGACGACCCGAGCGCAGGTGGTCCGCCAATTCGCGGAAGCGCGCCGCCCGCTCCGGATCTTCCGGAAAAGCGGTGCCGTAGGCGTCTGCAAGACGGCGCAGCTTGTCCTCAAGAATTACCGAAGGCATGCCGCGGGTGGCGAGGACGCGCGAGAGCCAGTCTACCTGGCGCAGCGCGGTTTTCGCCTCGATACGGCAGAGCGTGGCCAGCCATGCGCCGTCGCTTTCGGCGTAGAGCCGGCCGCGCGCTCCGTAGCGGTGTTCTAAATACGGAAACGCCCGCCAGCACTCCAGCGCGGCCGTGCGGGCCGCCTCGATCTCGCGCGGGTCGTCGGGCACCGGATGGCTTCCGGCGTGGGGGTTGAGCGTTACCGCGAGGGCTCGCGGCGCGCCGTCGATATAGGGATACAGGGCGTCCGCGACCTCCGCGAACCGTTCGAAAAACTCCATCGACGCGTCCGCCGCGGCGGTCTCTTCCTCCGCCGTGAGGGAGAGCGCGTCGAGGCAGGCAACGAATTCGCCCCAATACTCTTCTCCGCCGCGGGCGGCAACGGCGAATGCTTCCGCGCCCCCGTCCGCGCCGAAGCCGAAACACTCCCGCACCATCGGCCCGAGGACCGCCGCGCCCCGGCCCGAGCCCTCCACGGCATAGAGTATGCCGACGAGCGCAGCGGCATTTGCGCCCGCGCTCCGGCGGATGCGCGCCGACCAGCGGGCCGCCGCCTCCACCGCCTCCGGAATATCCGCCGGGCACCGCTGCGAGAGGTAGACGAGATCGTGGTGCAGTGCCTCCATCACGGGTGTGCGCAGAGCGGCAAGGCGCTTCACTCCGGCGTGGGGGCATTCCGCGAGGCACTCCTCAAAGGCCGCCATCCCCATCGTCCACGCCCGCAGGTAGGTGGCGTAGGATTGGAGCGGCAGTTGCCGCGCCTCCAGGGCCTCGAAAAACGGCAGGGCCTCCAACGCGCTGTGCGCCTTCGCCGTGGCCGCGCGCAGGCAGTCACGCCGGGACGCTTCGGTTTTTGGTGCATCCGGTTCGCTCATAGGGGTTTGTTACCATCGCATGATCGCAGGTTAAAACATTGGCGTCAACCATGTGCAACACAATGATATGCCGAAATTGCCGCTGCGGGGAGACCCGCCTCCGGGCGGATCAGTGCGCCACCGGCAACACCTGCTCAAGGGCGTGCAGCATATTTTGGGTGGTGAAGGGCTTCGACAAGCTTCCCGTCGCTCCGATGGCCTTGACGTTCTCGGGGGTGACTAACTGAGTGTCGCCGCTTACGAGGATGACCGGGAGGTCGCGCCGGATGGCACGGATCGCGCGGATGGTCGGCACTCCGCCCATGACCGGCATGTGGGCGTCGACGAGGGCGGCGGAAAATCCGCCGGGATCCTCCGCGAGAAACACAAGCGCTTCGGCCCCGTTGGCGGCGGTGACAGGCGTGTAGTCGTGGGCTTCCAGCACTTGCTTGATGATGCTGCGGATGGAGGCCTCGTCGTCCACCACGAGTATGCGCTTTTCGTTGCCGGGCACGACAGGCCCCGCTGGTTCGGGTGCCGCATCCGCCCGCTCTCTGGGCTCCGCGGGGAGAAATATCTGGAAGATCGCGCCGTTGCCGGGTTCGCTTTGCACGGTTATCGACCCGCCGTGCTTTTTGATAATATCGCGCGATGTGGCGAGACCGAGGCCGGTGCCCGCGCCCGGCGGCTTCGTCGAGAAAAATGGATCAAATATCCGGTCGAGGTCTCCCGGCGCGATACCTTCGCCGTCGTCCGCGACGAACATCCGGACATAGGTTCCCGGCGCCATCCCCCGCACAGGCGCCGCGTCTCCCTCCGTGAGGCGGAAATTCTCGATTCCGACGTTCAGCCTTCCGCCCATGGGCATCGCATCGCGCGCGTTCACGCACAGATTGAGGAGCACCTGGTGCAGTTGCGTGGCGTCGCCCTCCACGCTCCATGGGTGCGGACAGTCAAAAAAGGTGTAATGGATCTCCTTCGGAAAAGTCTCGGCGACAAGACGGCGGATTTCCTTGAGAATGAGATTGAAGTCGATTATCGATGTCTGACCGTCGGCTCCGCGGGCGAATGTGAGGATTTGCTTGACCATTTCCGAGCCGCGGCGGGCGCTGTTGCGGATGGTCGAGATGAGTTCCCTCGGGCGTTTGTCCGTTAGGTCAAGCTCGAGAAGGTCGGATGCCATGACGATGGGCGAGAGAATGTTGTTCAGGTCATGGGCCACGCCGCCCGCGAGCGCGCCGATGCTTTCGAGCCGCTGGCTGCGCAGGAGGGTCTTCGCGAGGGTCTTCTCTTCGGTGATATCGATGCTGTGGGAAAAGACGCCGATCACACTTCCGGTCTCGTCGGTGTACGGAAAATAGCTCCGCAGGGTCCACCGGAGGCCATAAGCGGGAAATTGAAACGCCGCCTCAAAGCGGACGTCCTCGCCGGACAGCGCCCGGTCGGCGCGGGGCTTGATTTCGCTTTCGAAGACATCGGCGCCGAAGAAGTCCGGGATGGTTTTCCCGACCATGTCTTCGGGCACAGCGCCGAAGCAGCTGGCGTACGCCGGATTGACCACCTCGTAACGGTATTCGCAGTTGATATAGGCCATGGGGTGCGGGATGGTTTCCACCATCCGCGCGAAAAGCCGGATTTTCGCCTCCGCGAGTTTGCGCTGCGTCAGATCGCGGATAATCGAATAGAGCAGCGGGCGTTCCCCGTGTTCGATGGGCGCCGAAAGGACCTCGACGTCACGGATATCTCCGTTCGCCAGCCGGTGGCGGTGCTGGAAATCGGTGCGCTTAAGACGAAGGGCGTCCTCGATCTCCCCGCGAGTGCGGGCGGGGGATAGTGTGTTGATCTCCTCGATGCGTTTGGTGCGGAGTTCGTCACGTGTCCAGCCGTAGAAGCTTTCAGCGGCTGGATTGGCGTCGATGATTGACCCGTCTCCCGGATCGACAAGCAGCATGGCGATGTGTCGGTTTTCGAAAAGTGCGAGGTTGCGGCTCTCGCTGTCGCGAAGTCGCTTTGATGCCTCCACTTGACTGGTGACATCCTGGACGCCTCCCCGCGCCTGGACGATTCGCCCGGACGCGTCGCGCACGGCCTCGCCCGTGCACCGGACCCACACGCGTTCGCCTGCGCGGTTGTCCAGCGCGAGCGTCAGGTCAAACGGCGTGCCCTCCTGTGCGCAGGCTTCGAAGGCGGATTGGATGAGGGCACGGTGTTCCGGAATGTAGAAGCGGATCAACTCACCGAGGTCCGGCCGCTCGCCTGCGGGAACTCCGTGGATTTGCCGCGCCTCCTCCGTCCAGCGGTGTTTGCCGTCCGGGAGCGAGACGCTCCACGCCCCGAATTTACCGATTTTGGCGGCGACGCGGAGCAGTAAGGCATTCTCTTCTTCCTCCGGGATCATCGCAAAATGTTGTCGGTAAGGAGCTTAAGGCATAATGGGTTCGTCTGCCCGCCGTTGGCGATTTGGATTGTCTGGACCCCTTGCCCTATGTCGGTACGCCTCTTCAATGAAAGGGATTATTTACGCGAAAATGCTATCGTCAACGAATGTTTTGGCCATACCGGAGGCACCTCCGAACTGAACGGCAGTGGCGCGCGGATGGTCGGCGCTCCGCCCATTACCGGGGCTTCGCGGGAACAAATACTTGGAAGATCGCGCCGTTGCCGGGTTCGCTTTGCACGGTTATCGACCCGCCGTGCTTTTTGATAATATCGCGCGATGTGGCGAGACCGAGGCCGGTGCCCGCGCCCGGCGGCTTCGTCGAGAAAAATGGATCAAATATCCGGTCGAGGTCTCCCGGCGCGATACCTTCGCCGTCGTCCGCGACGAACATCCGGACATAGGTTCCCGGCGCCATCCCCCGCACAGGCGCCGCGTCTCCCTCCGTGAGGCGGAAATTCTCGATTCCGACGTTCAGCCTTCCGCCCATGGGCATCGCATCGCGCGCGTTCACGCACAGATTGAGGAGCACCTGGTGCAGTTGCGTGGCGTCGCCCTCCACGCTCCATGGGTGCGGACAGTCAAAAAAGGTGTAATGGATCTCCTTCGGAAAAGTCTCGGCGACAAGACGGCGGATTTCCTTGAGAATGAGATTGAAGTCGATTATCGATGTCTGACCGTCGGCTCCGCGGGCGAATGTGAGGATTTGCTTGACCATTTCCGACCCGCGGAGAGCGCTGTTGCGGATAGTCGAAAGGAGTTCCCGCTGACGTTTGTCCGGAAGGTTGCGTTCCAAAAGATCGGTTGCGATGATGATGGGCGAAAGAATGTTGTTCAGGTCATGCGCCACGCCGCCCGCAAGCGCGCCGATGTTTTCGAGCCGCTGGCTGCGCAGGAGGGTCTTCGCAAGGGCTTTCTCTTCGGTGATATCGATGCTGTGGGATAAGACGCCGTTGCCCTCCGTCGACTCAACCTGCCCGGTGACATCCTGGATGCCGCCCCGCGCCTGGAGGATCCGTCCGCTTGCATCGCGCACGGCCTCGCCGGTAAAGCGGACCCAGACGCGTTTGCTTTCATGGTTTTTCAGCGCAAGCGTCAGGTCGAACGGCGTTCCCTCACCCCCACAGGCTTCGAAGGCGGATCGGATCAGGTTACGGTGCTCCGGAATATAGACGCGGATCAGTTCATCAAGACTCGTGCTTCGGCCCGCGGGAAGCCCGTGGATCTTAAGTGCTTCTTCTGTCCAGCGGTGTCCGCCGTCCGGCAGCGACAGGCTCCATGCTCCGAGCTTGTTCATCCTTGCGGCAGCACGGAGCAATTGGGCATCCGTTGCCTCGTCACGATTTATCGCGGAACTCCGGAGCACAAAAGGCTTTCGCGGCGGAGGGTTTTCACCCTCCGTACGGGTGCGCGGCCAGATGCATACGGAGTTATTCATTAAGAGGGGAATAGAATGATTTATTGAGCTGTGCCGATGTCAAGAATAAATCGGGCAACGGGAGATCTGTACCGGGGTGGTCTCCTTCGGGAACATTGAAGGGGCCGTTCCGTTCCGTCACGTGAGGGCTGGAGCCATAGAGGCGGAAGCGGTGAATCGAAGCTGCCCTGTAGCCGTGGTGGGTCGGAATTTCACACCGCTGGCCGCTTTTCCGTTGTTTTCCGGCATGCAACGGGCGAGATTATCCGCGCTTCTAAAGACGGCGATGATTGATCCGGTTTATTTCATACAAGACCTTGCGGTGATCCTCCTATCGGCGGCGGTCTTCGGCTACCTGTGCGGGCGGGCAGGGCTTTCGCCGGTGGTGGGGTACTTGATGGCGGGACTGGTTGTCGGCACGCCGGAGATCACTGTTCCGTACGTCACGGACACCGCCCGGCTGGAGGTGATTGCGCAACTGGGCGTGGTCTTCCTCATGTTTTCCATCGGGCTGCAGTTCCAGTTGCGCAAGGTCCGCGAGCTGGGTGGGCGGATTGTCCTCGCTACGGCGGTGCTCGCCGTTCTCGTGCTGACGATGGCCCGCGGCTCGGCGGACTTGCTCGCTCTTTCGGGCGTCGCCGGTATTTGCCTCGCGGCCGTCTTCATGAACAGCAGCTCGGCCATTATCGGCAAGGTAATCGGCGACGAAGGGCTCGGCCATGAGCGCTACGGGCAGGTCGCACTCGGGATCACGCTTATGGAGGATATTGTCTCGGTCGTCATGTTGGCGGTACTCGGGTCGTACCTCGCCCTTGAGGTGGATCGCGCGCAGCAGTCGCCTGCTGGCATTATTGTCATGCTGGCGGGGTTTGCGGTCTTTGTGCTGCTCGTCGGCTTGCTTGTCATTCCCCGAATTCTACGGCGGATTGGTCGCTCCGGGCAGGCCGACCTCGCGAGCATCTTTGTCGCAGGCTCGCTCCTCACGCTCGCCCTCATCGCCGTGCGCGCCGGGTATTCGCTCGCCCTCGGGGCGTTCCTCTTCGGCATGATCGTGGCGGAGACGTCGCAGCGCGGCTGGATCGAGCGGAATTTCCGCGGCTTGAAGGACGTCTTTCTTACCGTTTTTTTCGTAACGATCGGCATGACCATCGAGGTGCAGGCCATCCCCGGAGCGCTCAAGTGGATCCTCCTCGGCACCGCCGGTGCGCTTGTCGGCCGCGGCGCCGCCGCCTTTGTCGCGCTCGTCGCGGTGGGCGAGCGCCCGCGCCAGGCCTTGCAGTCGGCCCTGTGTCTCACGCCCATCGGGGAGTTTTCCTTCATCATCGCGGGAATCGCCGTGGCGGGGGGGATTTTTTCCGAGACCTTTCAAGTCGCTGTCGTGGGCACCGCCCTTCTCACGAGCATGGTGTCGCCCCTCCTTGCGAAGAATGCGCCGCGCCTCACGGCGTTTCTCGCAGAGGGCAGGTATCCGCGTCTCGACCAGTGGCACGCTGTCTACGCGGGCCTCTGGAAGGGCGGGGGCGCATCGCGGTCTTCCACCTTTTGGCGCATTTTCAAGGTGCGTATCGCACAGGTGGTGCTGGAGAGTGTGTTTGTCCTGATGGTTTTGGTCTTTGCCGAACCCGTCTTGCGGTGGATTCACTCCGCCTTGCCGCTCCCCGACTATTTTCCCGAAGCGCTGATCGTTGTCGTCTTCTGGGTCGGTGTCTGCCTGCTCTGTCTTGTCCCGCTCGTGGCGATTTGGCGGAACCTCTCCGCCATGGCCATGATCCTTGAGGATTTCCGCGGCCGCGGGACGGTGCCGGGCAGAATCCTTGCGGCGGTCTTCCACTTCGGTTACTTCGCCATCCTTTCCATCGCCATCTGGAACCTGTTGCCCGTCGGAACAACGCGCGTCTGGATCCTCGCCGCAGTGGTGGCCCTGACGGTTTTCCTCGTCGCCGCGGGATGGCGGAACATGGTGCAATGGCACAGCCGGGTCGAAGTCGCGCTGAAAGAAAACCTCTCCGCCGGCGGCGAAAAAGGAGCGCGGCGGCTCTTTGAAAGCCACCGTGAAGACGAATGGAAGCTCAATATCGAAGAATTTACCTTGCCTGACGACACGGCCTTGGGCGGCCTGTCGCTCCGCGACTGCAATCTGCGCGCCCGCACGGGATGTTCTCTTGTCGGTATCGAGCGGCACGGCTATGCCCTCCGCTCCATCGGACCGGAAACGCAGTTGTTTCCGGGCGATGAGTTGCTCCTCCTCGGGTCGCGTGCGCAGATCACTGCCGCCCGCCGGTTTTTGGGCGGCGCGGCGCAATCCGAAGAGGAGCGACCGCCGCCGCAGCGCGATCTTGTGCTGGAGTCGATTGTTATTCCAGAGAATGACGCCGCCGTCGGGCGTAAACTCGCGGAGCTGGACTGGACGGGCCGCTATGGTGTGCAGGTGGTTGCCCTCCGCCGCGAGGGGCTCGTGGCGGTCTCGGTCGACGGCTCCACGCGTATCGAAGCCGGCGATACGCTGCTCCTCATGGGCCGCACCGACCGCATCCAGGCCCTCGCCGAGGAATGAGCCCCGCGACAGCACAGTTGCCCGAAGCGCTCCTCGAACCCGTTGAGGCGTTCATGGTGTTCATCGAACTGGAGCGCGGTCTATCGCGCCACACCGTCGAGGGCTACGAGCGGGACCTCACGCAATGCGCGGCGCACGTCTCGCGGCGCGGGCGGACGGATTGGGGTGCGGTCGCCGTGGAGGACTGCCGCGACTGGCTGGGATCGCTCACCGACCGCGAATACACGCCCGCCAGCCTCGCCCGCAAGTTGTGCGCGCTTCGCGCCTTTGCCCGCTTTCTAGTGCGCGAGCGCAGGCGCGACGCGGACTTCACCGAATTGCTCGATGCGCCCAAGCTCATGCGCCGCCTGCCCGGAACGCTCACGCCGGAAGAAGTCGGGCGGCTCCTCGACGCACCGAGCCGCTTCTCCCCGCAGGGCCTGCGCGACCGCGCCTTCCTTGAACTCTTCTACAGCTCCGGCCTGCGCGTGAGCGAACTCTGCAACCTGCAGTTGCAGGAGATCGACCTCGACGAGGGCTACGTGCGCGTCGTCGCGGGCAAGCGCGCCAAAGACCGCATCGTTCCCGTGGGTTCCAAGGCCGTTGCGGCGCTGCGGGACTACCTGTCGTCCGCCGGGCGCCCGCACTTTGTCCGCGCGAAGACGGGTGGCGCTGTCTTTCTCAGCAACCGTGGCACCGCCATTTCGCGCAAGACCGTGTGGCATTGGATCCGTCAATACGCGGAGCGCGCGGGTATCGGCCAGCCGGTCAAGCCCCACCTCCTGCGCCATTCCTTCGCCACCCACCTCCTCAGCAACGGCGCCGACCTCCGCGCCATCCAGGAAATGCTCGGCCACGCCGACATCGCCACTACCGAAATCTACACAAAAGTGGATACCGAGCGCCTCCTCGACACCCACGCCCGCTACCACCCAAGGAACCGGGCGGATTCGTGACGGCGGCGCGTGTGCGGCGGCCGCGGCGTAGGCTGAAGCTTCAGCGAGGCACGGATGCGGCTGGAAGGAGCGGGCGCGCGCGGCGCACGCTCGCTAAAGCTTCACGCTACGGCGGCGCGTGTGCGGCGTCCGCGGCGTAGGCTGAAGCTTCAGCGAGGCACGGGTGCGGTTGGAAGGAGCGGACGCTCATCCAAAGTATTCGCGTTTCAGGTCGAGGTAGAAGAGGTAGTCTTCGGGATCAACGTCGGGTGGGCAGCGGTGGTCACAGAAGGGGATGTACCCGCCGTCGGCGACATGCGGTGCGATGGAGTCGAGGTAGCGGCGGATTTCGTCGCGCCCGCGCAGGAGACACATTTTGTCCACGCCGCCCATAATGCGCAGGTCCGGTCCCCACTTTTCCAACGCCGGGCCGGGGTGGCCGGAGCCGTTGACCTCCCACGGGAAGAGGGTGTTCACACCGCCGTTGAGAAAGTCCGGAATGAGCGGACGCACGTCGCCGTCGCAGTCGATCCACCACGTATCGACGCCGTGGGCAGAGAGCTTGTCGCGGATTCTTCGGTAGCGGGGCACCACGACATCGCGGAAAAACGCGGGCGAAACGAGCGGACCGGCGTTGTAGCAGATATCCTCCCACCCGGAGGCGAAATCAAACGGGATCGCGGGAAGGACGGTATCGAGAAAATCCTCAATGAGGAGACACGAGGTCTCCACCATGTCCTCGACCATCTCCGGTTCATCATGGACGGCGTAGGCGAGCCCCTCCACGGTGAGCATGTCGCGGACCTTGCCGATCATGGAACCGCAGTCGACACCGAGCGGGTAATCGCGGCCGTCCGGGTTTTGCCTGCGGATGGCTGCGGGGTCGGCGCGGCGGTCCGGATGCGACCGGTCGAATCGCTCCGCTTTGACGCGCTCCCAGTCGGCGGGGGACTGAATGGAGGAGGATAAGAAGTGCGGGATGGTGTCGTGCCCGTCGAGGGGAACCTCGGCAAGGAGGCCGTCGGCATTGCGCAGGATACGGGTTGTTGCCGAGCGGGAGATCTCCTCGAGGGGAAAGGGCGGATGTATCCACGGAACGCGTACGACCGCCATTGGATCGAAACCGAAGAAGCGGTCGGCTTCGGCGTTGTTGCGGATACCGTTGTCACGGAAGAGCGCCCAGCGCTCGAAATTCTCGTTCCAATAGCCGAACTCCATGTTGAAGGATCGGTCGACGGGTTCGCGCCGCATCTGGCGGCAGAAACGTTCGCGCGCCGTCAGGGTGCCGGGCCATGGTTCGCGGAGAGCGGCGGTTTTCATAAAATGGGATCGGTTTGTCGTGGTCGGATATTTCAACCGCCGCGGGCGCATGTGTGCTCAGTGTACGCCGCCGCCCGCGCCATCGCCGCATGGACCGCCCCCGGTGGCTTCCCGCACGCGGGAGACGGTGTTGCCGTCGCGGTCAATGACGGGGTGGTAGTAGTGCGAAACTTCTTCGGAGGCGGAGTCGATGTAGTGCCCGATAAAGGTGCGGCGACTGCGTGAGGGATGCCGGTTGGGGCCGGAGCCGTGGATCAGCTGCCCGCCGAAGAAGAGGGTCTGCCCCCGTTTCACGGGCACGGGAACCGGCTTGAACTCGCGCGGAAAGGGGCGGATGTGGCTGTCGCCGTATTCCATCCAGCCCGTTGCTTCTCCGTCGGGACAGTGGATCTTGCCGCGGTGCGAGCCGGGGGCGGCGTAAAGACATCCGTTCTCCACTTCGGCGTCGTCCAGCGGAGTCCATGCCGCCACGCAAGTCGCGGGCTTGGCAAGGAGGTAAAAATTGTCTTGGTGCATGCCCTGGCCCTTGCTCCCGGGCGGCTTGAAATAGTACATCGTTTGCGCGAGCAGGGGCGGCTTTCCCATGAGTGTCTCAAGGACATCGAGCACGTTCGGGTTGAGCGCCCAGCCGAGGGCCTTGCGGCTGTGCCGGTGCGGGTGCATGGCGCGGACCTGGCGCTTGGTTTTGTCGATCTCCTCGAAGCGCGAATCGCCGTCGAACACGGCCACGCCGCTGCTCTTGTATTCTTCGAAGAAAGCCTCGATGTCCCGCAAATGTCCTTCGGCATACAGTCCGTCGATGACACAGAAGCCGCGTTCGCGGTATTGAGTCAATTGTGACGGATCGATAGCCGGTGCGGCGTTTTGCTTTTGTGTATAGGATACAGTCATGATGCGACTGTAGCCGAATCCGCCGCGCGCGGCAATGGGTGATTCCGCCATATTTATGGATTATCTTGCAATATGAACGGAGCGTGCCATTGTCTCATCTTCATGGAGTTCCCGGCCTTCCGCTTCGGGCGGTTCACGCAGGGCCCGCGCTACCGCACAGTCCGGACCGCCGGCAGCGGGGACTACCTTGTCATTGCCACCCTCGGGGGCGCGGGGATTGTGCGGCGGGGCAGGGCGGAGCGGGTCGTGGGGCCGACTGAGGCGCTTCTCTACGCGCCGGGCGCGCCGCAGGACTACGGCACGGATCCGGAGACGGGGCGATGGGAGCTGGCGTGGGCCCATTTCCAGCCGCGTGCGCACTGGCTGCCGTGGCTGCGCTGGCCGACGTGGCGGGGCGGGACGGGCGTCCTCTCCCTGCCGACGGCGGAAGTGCGCGAGAACTTTTTGAAGTCGGTCAATGCCATGGTCGTTGCCGCGCGCCGCCCCGCCGCCACCGCTGTCGAGTTCGCCCTCAACCGTCTGGAGGAAGCGCTCCTCTGGGCCGATCTCGAAGTGCGGCGCGACGACACATTGCGGATCGACCCGCGTATCCGCGCATCTATGGATTATCTTTCTGGCGAGCCGAGCCGACCCTTCGATCTTGAGCCGACCGCGCGCGCCGCCGGACTTTCCGTCACGCGCTTCAGCCATCTTTTCAAGGAAGCCACCGGAACAACGCCGCAGCAATACAGTGAGGCGGCCCGCCTCGCCCACGCTTCCTTTCTCCTGCGCGAGTCTACCTTGCGAATCAACGAGGTCGCCGCGCAGTGCGGCTTCGCCGATCCGCTCTACTTCTCGCGCCGCTTCCGCCGCCGCTTCGGCCACCCCCCGACCCGGCACCGGGGCACGGATTGACCCGGAGCACGGACTTTCCAGTCCGTGGCGGGCGCAGGCACGGGTAGGAAAACCCGTGCTCCGGTGGGCGGAGCGGGCACGGGTTGAACCGGAGCACGGGTTGAAGCGGAGCACGGACTTTCCAGTCCGTGGCGGGCGCGGGCACGGGTAGGAAAACCCGTGCTCCAGTGGGCGAGCGGGCACGAGCGACGGGTCCTAATCTCCAGCCAGACTCGCCCGCACCCGTGCGAACATGGTGTCCCCGGAAGGCAGCGACACGACCTTCTGCCAATGGTAGGTGCCGTCGGCTGTCTTCGACACGGGTTCCCATGCGGCTTCGTTCCACTCTTGTAGATCGGAGGACGTTTCGATGGTGTAGGTGAGCCCAAACGCGGCGGCGTCGCGGACCTTGCGGAAAGCGAGGACGATCTGCCCGTCCTCAAAACGGATTTCCACCGGGGAGGCGTCACTGGGCTCACGCGGGTCCAGCCCAAAGGCGTATGCAAAGAGGTTCGTGCGGTCGTCTCCGTCGGGGTCCGCGTCCCAACCGGACACTCCGGGATCGTCGAGTTCCGAGAAGGAGAAGTGGGCCACCCGCCAGGTTCCGGGAGCGAGGTAGAGATCGTATGTGAAGACGGCGTCGACGAGGTCCGGGTAGTCGATGAAGGGATTTCGGTTGTGCTGGAACTCGTCGTAGATGAGGTTGTTGCGGCGCAGTTCGAAGGATTCGGGCGGATGGGCGCGGTTCCAGTTGAGAAGAACGCCGCGGTTCCCCATGACGGAGCCCCATGGCGTCGAGGCGGGCGGATCGTCAACAAGGGAGAGATCCGGCTCGGCGCCGACACCGTTGTAGCGCAGCGCCATGTAGAACATCGCCCGGGCAATGAAGCCCCGCTCGAACTCCGGCGACAACCAGACAAAACGGTCCTTTGAAGCGAGGGGTGCGTGGTAGTAGTGGCCTACCGGTACATAACCCGGATCGAGCGGGTCGGGATAGCCGAACGGAAGGTTGCCCCGTGCATTGTTGATACCCGCGTTGCACGGAACAAGATTGAACAAATCCTCGTATGCCGCACCGGAGTTTCCCAGACCCCGCGAACGCGGCCACATGTGTTCACGGTTCCAGTAAATATTGTTCGGCAGTTTCGGGAGGGAGAACCCCGAATAGATGAGGATGACGTGGTCCGGATTCTCCGGATCCTCGTCCAGCCGGTGAAAGGGCGGCCATGAGTAGCTGACGCGCTGGTGACCGCTTATAATAGAGGCGAGGGCCGCCCGGAGTTCCTCACCCGTTTTGCCCTCCGCGGTCGCGTAGTATTGCGCGGGCATCGCGCCGAAGAGGATGGGGGCCGAAAAGACCCAGCAAAGAATGAGCGCAATCCGTCGGGGGGACGGACGGGGAAACGGGAAGCGGATCGTTTGCATTCAGGAGATTGGTTGTTGCCGACGTTTCGCCGATGCCTCGCGGTGTCAAAGCTATTGGGCTTCGCGAGAAGGATTTGTCACCGGTTTGTTGCACAAATCGCCTCTCAGGGGGATTGACGCGGTTTCGGCTCCGTGCATTATGCTTATTTTTACCGGGACGTTGCCGGTGTCCGATGGCACGATCCCGGCTTCCGAAAACGCAGTGCCAAAACAATATACTCATGAACACAAAAATGCTTCTGTCTGTCGCCGGCGCGGTGGCTTCGACGCTCTTTCTTGCGTCGGCCCACGCCCAGCAGATTTCGATCAACATCGACCTTGCGGGACAACCGGGTGACCAGGTTTCCACCGCCGGGACGTCCAACAGCCCGCTCGTTTCGGGTGTGATCGTCGACCGCGGCCCCGGTATCGGTGCCACGGCCGCCGGCAACTCGATTAGCTCGAACGGGTGGGATTCGCTCACTCCGGCGGAGGATTTCTTTTCCCTCCGCTTTACGGTCGCACCGGGAGAATCCATTGACATGCAGTCGCTCGTCATCGGCACCCGCTCGTCGAATACCGGTCCGGGTGATCTCGGGCTTTTCTACAGCGGAGACGGGTTCGCCTCGAATCTCAATACCTTTACGCAGAGCGGGACCAATTTCCTGAATTCAGAGGTCGACCTGACCTCGCTCACCGGTGTGACCGGTGACGTGGAATTCCGGGTGATCGCGCTGAGCGATACGCGGGCGGACGGAGCGACCGGTATCACCTCCGGCGGCACCCTTCGTCTGACGAACTACTTCGACGGAGGCGACACGGGCGGGATCACCTTCACCGCCATTCCGGAACCGTCGACCTACGCTGCGTTCGCCGGCCTCCTCGCCCTCGCGGTTGTCGGTCTGCGTCGGCGGATGAAGCGATAGGTACGTCGCATCGCGATTTTTCTATGTGAAGCCGCCTTCCTTCCGGGGAGGGCGGTTTTTTTAAAAAAGGTACAGCGGGTGGCCGCCGATATTTGTATCAGGGGGCAAGCACGCAGATTAACATTTGGAAATTAACGCGCCCGTAACAAACATCCGCTTGACGCAGTAGAGCGGGAGTCGCATCGCTATTGTGTCTGGAGAGAGTTGTCGATTTCATCGCCGCGGTAGCCTCCGCGCGGTCGGCGACCCTCCGTCCACCTAACTCAAGGAAACCAAAGTAAATGAAAATGAAACAGCTATCCATTCTTGTATCTGCCGCTGTACTGGGCTTGTCCGCCTACGCTTCCGGTCAATCCGCCTTCACCGTGAATTTCAATTTCGCGGGCATGCCGGGCGATCAATTCACCACCGCCGGTGATTCCAGCAGCGCCCTTGTCTCGGGCGCGATCGTCGACCGGGGACCGGGGATTTTTCCGGCCGGCGCAATGAATTCGATCAGCTCGAACGGTTGGGACAGCCCAGACCCGTCGCAGGACTACTTTTCCATCCGCTTCGAGGTGGATCCGGGGTATTTTGTCACCTTGGACAACCTGCTCATCGGCAGCCGCTCGTCCAACACCGGGCCGGGAGTCCTCGCACTGCGCTACAACGGCGACGGATTCGGAACGGATCTGGCCGTCCTCAACCAAGACGGCAATTTCAAGAACGACAACATCGACCTGAGCGTTCTGCCGGACCTCACCGGCATGGTCGAGTTCCGCATTGTTGCGACGGCGGATGTGCGCGCAAACGGCGATCCGGACATTGGCGCCGGCGGTACCTTCCGGCTGACCAATTACTTCGACGGCGTTGACACCGGCGGTTTGACCTTCGGCGGGACCGTCAGCGTCATCCCCGAGCCCTCCACTTACGCGCTTCTCGCCGGTATCCTCGGCTTGGCGGTTGTCGTTTTCCGCCGCCGCCGTGCCTGAGGATTGGTTTTTCCGCGGAGACTGCGTTTCTGTGAACGCTTGGGCACTGGATTTGCTGCGGAAGGTAGCGAGGGTCCGCGGCCGACGTGCGATCCAAGTTGTGAACAAGTTGTGAGGCAGGAACGATTGACCTCGAGTGGAATGAGTTATTTGCTCTCCGGTCTGATTCCGGCGGATTCGCACCGCAACCTCTCTTCATCCTAACTATCAACGCCTAAAAAACCATGAAAAATAAGATTCGTCTATTCTGTGTATTCGCGGTTTTCGCCGTCGGGACACTGAGTGCCCAAACCGCTGTGGGAACAGCATCGAGCAACGGTACGATCCGCACGGGCGGTCCGACAACCAACCCGTGGTTTCACACGGCCCAAGGGCCGGGGGACTTTGCGTCGTACGCAATCTCCAGCTTCAGCTTCTCCGCGGGAGACTTCGGTTTTGGCACCGTCACGGGGATCTCCGCCGCTTCGATTTCGTACACGCAATCGAACGCTGCCTTCACAAACGACGGCCCGATCAGCTTCCATGTCTCGTTCGACACGACGATCGCAGGCGGAAACTACGCCGGACTCGCCCACACCGGGGCGGGCGCGGGCGTGAACGACGGCGAGTTCTCCGACTCGCCCACGACGCAAGTCATCGGGACGGGAACCTTCACGGAGGTTTCCAGCGGAACGGTGGATGCCTACACACTCGATTTCACGGGTACGCTGGAGTCGCTGCTCGTCGACGCAATCAACAGCGGCAGCTCGTTCTCGATCATCCTCGCTACGTCGGATCCCGGCGCCGCCGTGACCTACGCGGGCATCGAAAACAACACCTATCCGGATCAGATCGACCTCTCCATCACGGCGATTCCGGAGCCCTCGACCTACGCGATGCTCGCCGGGTTGGCCGTAGCCGCGGTCCTTCTCGTCCGCCGCCGCCGCCGGTGAGTTTCCCTCTGATATCATGACCCGAGTTTCGGGAGCCCGCCCTTCGGGCGAAGGGCGGGCTCTCTTTCTCATCCTCTCCCAATAAGCTGACTCAAATGTTCTTTCCGGATTTTCGCCTGGTGTCGCGGGGTGTCGCTCTCTTTGCGCTCATCCCCTTGTTTTGCCTTCCGCTCTCCGCTGCCGACTGGAGTGGAAACTACGATTCGCCTGCCGCCTACTACGAAGATGCCGAAGGCTTGTTCGGCGACGAGTTGCGGGATGCCCTGCACGGGATCATCGCGCCGCACAATGTTCTGAGTTACAACGATGTGACACTCGCGGTGCGCGTTCTCGACGAGGATCCGGACAACCCGGACAATCTCCTCTTGATATACTCGGGCATTTCCGTCCCTAAGACCTCAAATTGGGTGGAGTGGAACCGGGAGCACACATGGCCGCGGTCTTTCGGAGCCTCGGAGGGCGGTCCCGCCTTCAGCGACTTCCACCACATGTATCCCTGCAATCCGGGTGTGAACTCGCGGCGCAGCAATTACTCTTTCGACTGGCTACCCAACGGCAACCCCGACCCCGGTGCGCCGGGATCCAAGGTCGACGGCTCCCGCAATCTCTACGAACCGCGCGACGAGGACAAGGGACGGGTGGGTCGGCTCATGATGTATATGGACGTCCGCTACGACGGCAGCGATGTGGGAACGCTGAATCTCACGCTCGGGACGACGCGTGATAATTTTTCGCCGGACATCCGGCGCTTCGGCAACCTTCCCGCGCTTCTCGAATGGAACCGCATGTTTCCGCCGGATTTCCGCGAGCGTCGCCGCAACCACCTGATCTATGACGGTTTTCTTGTCGGGAACCGGTTGATCGTTCAAGGCAACCGCAACCCATTCATTGACTATCCCGACCTCGCCGACGCGCTTTTCACGGCGGACCTTTACCGCACATGGGGATCGTATAAGGCGATGCACTTTCCGATGGAAGTGTGGAACGATCCGGAGTGGACCGATCCGCTCCTGTTCGCCGATGCTTCTCCGGTGCCCATGCTTTTTGAGTTCAGCCAGGACCTTGCGCCCGGGACCGGCGAACGCGGCAACCTCCCGTTTGTCGCCCGCACTTCATCCGGGCGCATTTCCTACTTCCACTTTACGGAACTCAGGGAGCACGCCCGTTCCGGCGTGGAGTATTTCGTGGAGTATTCGGAGACTCCGCTGACCGAGGACTCCTGGCAGACCTACAGCTATACCTCCGCGCAGGTGCTGGTTACCGGCTCGACGGACTTTGCGCGCGACCTGCGTGTGTCCGACCTCGGCCTGCCGGGAGCCGAACGCACCCGGCACTTTCGCCTGCGCGTGGACATGAACTACCCGGTGGACGATCCCACGGGCGTGGTCTTCGATCCTGTAGGCACATTTAACGAAAGCGGTTCGATTTTTGCGTATTTTGAAGCAGGGGAAGAAGGCTTGCGGGAGACGGACTGGTGGGGACAGGTCGATGACGGCGATTACCCGTTTGTCACACAGGAACACCACGGCGATTTATGGGTCTCGGCGGAGGACGAGGAAGCGGTCTGGGTCCACGATCCAGCTCTTGGCTGGTTGTTTACCGGTCGGCTCGTGCAACCGCATTTTTATTCGGTCTCAGCGGATGCATGGATCACCTTTATCGACGCCACGACCCGTCCGCAGCGATGGTTCTATGACTGGTCGAGTGAAACCTTCCGGCATGAGGGCGACCTTCGGCCCTGACTTTTCTCCAACCGACACACTTAGGAAACACGAACAACCAAAATTATGAAACGCACATACACTACGCAGGCCGCCGCCTTTGCACTGGCCGCCGCCTCTCTATATCTTGCCCCCGCCGCCTACGCGGACGAGGAACCGTGGGTCCGCATCAGCGAGATCCGTATCATGCAGCCCGGCACAGACACTGATGAGTACTTCGAGCTGGAGGGTACGCCGGGCTATAGCCTCGACGACCACTGGTACCTCGTCCTCGGCGACCATTCCAACTTCAACAACCCCGACCCCAATCCGCCGGACTACCGTTCCGGCGTGGTGGAGTTTGCCATGGACCTCACCGGCTACGAAATCCCGGAGAGCGGTTTTTTCCTCGTGGCCATCGCCAATTTCACGCTCCTTCCGTTCAGCGAGATTATCGCCGGCGGGGGCGAGGTTGTGTCCAACCTCGAATTTGAAAACAATGACAATGTGACACACATTCTCGTGCGCGGTTACCAAGGCCCTGAGGTCACCGTAATGGCAGACCAGTACGGCGACCTCGCGGTGGACCTTGATCCAAACAATGACGGAACATTGATCGACCCGCTGCCGTGGGACGAGACGATCGATGCCATCGGACTGAAGCAGGTTCTCAATGCGGAAGTCGATATCGGCGCGGGCGACGAATTTGCCTACGGTGCTGTGCTGGGTTTTGAAGACATCGGTCCCGACCGGGGAGCATTCGTTCCGGCGCACGTTTACCGCGGCGCCAACGACGGTCGCTGGAACATCGGCATCTACAGCCTCGACGGCGGTACCGACACTCCAGGCGGACCGAACCTCAACAGCCCGACGGAACCGATCATCGACGGTTTCAGCCCCCGAACGGTGGAACAGCGTGGCTCATTCACCGTCACGGGGCGCAACTTCACGACAACGGAAAGTGTACTCGTGGGCGGTTCCGCCGCTTCGTTCGAAGTGATCAATGATGAAGAGCTTCGTGTGACTGTGGCTCAGGGAAGCACGGGAGGCACGCTCACAATTACCAACGAATCCGATACGCTGGAAACCGAGTCCGGAATCCGCGTGCTCTCCGAGAGCCGTTCCTTCGTTTATTACGAGGACTTCGAAGCGGACCTCGGGGAGTTCCTCATCGTGAGCCTCGCCAGCAATCAGGACTGGGAGTACCGCCGTTTCGGCGAGAACGGTTTTGCCCAGATGAGCGGTTTCGGGGCGGACACCGCGAGTGACGACTGGCTCATCTCGCCGGCCCTTGACCTCGCGGACGCAAGCGATGTTGTGTTCGGTTATGTCACCGCGCGCAACTTCACGGGACCGGCCCTCGAAGTGCTCCTTTCGACCGATTACACCGGCGGAAACCCGCAGTCCGCGACATGGACCCCGCTCGGCGGTGCTTTGTCCACGTCGAATTACGATATCGTTCCGTCCGGACCGGTCAGCCTCGACACATGGGCCGGAGAAACGGTCCGGATCGCTTTCCGCTACACTTCGGACGGTCCGGAGTCCGGTCAAGGAGCGACCATCCAAGTGCATGACTTCCTTGTCACCAAGGCATTCGACTTCGATGCGGGTTGGGTCGACCATCCCGAACTTGGCGCGACATACCTGCTTTCCCCGTCTTGGGCCTATCACGACATGGTGAACTATGTGCATGTCGCGCTCTATCCCTGGATCTTCCATCCGGACTTCGGCTGGCTCTACCACACCGGCGGCCATCCGGAAGAGCAGACCGGAGCATGGCTCTACAGCCAGGCACTCGGCCATCTGTGGAGCCGCACCGACCTCGGTGGAACTTTCTACTACGAAGACGGTTCGACGGACAATTTCTTCCTCGGTCCACAGTAAGGCTTTCCGGGCCCGGTCTCCGTTTTGGCGGAGACCGGGCTCTTTTTTTCCATTTTCTTTTCCTCGTCTTTCTCTCGAATCCAGTCCGTCGATGAATTCAGCCCGTCCCGTTCGCGTCCGGAGCTTCCCGTTGTTCTTGTTGTTTGCGCTGACCTCTCTCTTGCCCGGGATATGGGGCCAGAGCGTCACTTCCTCCGGTTTGGGCGGACGCGTGTTCGATTTCGGAGGACGACCGGTCGCCGGTGCGACGGTGGAGGTCCTGCACGAAGAGACGGGGGGCGTTCAGACAGTGGTAACGGAAAGCAACGGGCGCTACCGTTTGCTCGGCCTGCGCGTCGGCGGGCCGTACCGTATCACCGTCACGGCACCGGGTTACATGCCGGCGAGCGAACCCAATGTCTATCTCGCCCTCGGGCAGACCCGGACCGTTGATGTGACGCTCGCAGACGATGACGCCGACATCTTCGAACTCGACGCCTTTGAGGTTTCCGGGCGCGATCAGAGCTTTCTCTTTTCTTCGGACTTCATGGGTTCCGGTACGACACTCGACGGCGAGGCCATTGCCGCTCTGCCCAGTGTGACGCGCTCGCTCAGTGATATCACACGGATGGATCCGCGCATAGCCATCTACGACCGCGACACCGGGCAGATTTCCGCGGGCGGAAAGAACACCCGCTACAACTCGCTCCTCATCGACGGTGTGCCGACGAATGATACCTTTGGCTTGAGCCCGAGTGGTTTGCCCGCGCTGAAGCAACCGTTTTCCCTCGAAGCCATCGCCGAGGTTTCGGTGCGCCTATCGCCGTATGACGTGGAGCGCGCGGGATTCACCGGTGCGTCGGTTTCCGCGGTCACCCGCAGCGGAACGAATGAGTTCCGCGGCAGCGTCTTCGGCTTTTACCGCAATGACTCCATGGTCGGCAGTCTCAACCAAGTCGATTCGGATATCGTCGTGACGTTTCCCGAATTCCGCGAGTACACCGCCGGTGCCACGCTAGGCGGACCGATCCTCAAGGACCGGCTATTCTTTTTCGCTCTCTATGAAAAGGTGGAGGAGACCTTTGTCGGCGAGGAGGTGAATGTTGTTCCCGACGCGGACATCGTGCGACAGATCCGCGACGCCTCGCGCTTCTTTCAGACGCCCCTCGACATCGGCGAAATCCGTGAACCGGGCGCGAACTCCCTCAAGGACGACAAGTATTTTCTGAAGCTGGACTGGATTATCAATCAGGACCACCGGCTCTCCGCGCGCTACAACCGCGTTGTCGGGCGCGACCCTGTGTTCCCGGGGGCGCCGAACACCAGTTTCACTTCGTCATGGTACACCTTCGAAAGTCTCCTTGAGGACTACACTCTCGAGTTGTTCAGCCGTTTCGGCGACAGCTTCAGCTCTGAGTTGCGTTTTTCGCTCAAGACGCAGAGCCGCATCCGTGATTATGAGGAACTGCTGCCCAATATTAGTATCCAGGCGGTTCCGAACCGCTACGACGGCCCGCTCAACCGTCCGGACAACGTCACTTTGTTTTTCGGCGCCAACCAGCTGAGCGAACTGGAGGTGGATACCACACTCATCCACTGGAAGGGCTCGTGGAGCGGCAACCGCCATGAGATTTCGTTTGGTGTGCAGTACGAAGCGGTGGACAACCGAAACGTCTTTCTCACCAACCCTCTGGGTTCGTGGCGGTTCGACAATCACAGGTTTTTCCTCGAAGCCATGGGTTTCGAGAACAACGGCATTCCGCTCGACCCGAGCAATGCCGCCGGCTTCCAGATGGAAGTCCCTGCTCCGGGACTGACCGGGGCAGCGGAGTTCAAGCTCACCAATCTCGGTTTTTTCGTGCAGGACGACTGGCATGTGACCGACCGCCTGCGCCTCAATCTCGGACTCCGTATTGACATTCCCATTGTCAATGAAGCGCCGCCCGAGGCCCGCGCCTCCCTTGAAGAGAACCCGCGTTCCTTCGAGGAAGTCTTCGGCACAACGAACCAGAATACGGTCGACGGCAATTATGTCATCCAGCCGCGCGCCGGTTTCAACTACGCCTTCGACGATGACCGGCGCGTGCAGATGCGCGGCGGCGCCGGGCTGTTCTACGGGACGGCGCCGCATGTGTGGCTTGCGTCCACTTACGTCGACAACGGCGTCACAAAGTTGTTTTACCTGACCGGTGCCCGTCAGGACAGCCCGCCGGTCGGACTCGATTCCGAAGCGACGGCGGAGTGGATGAACGAGGTGTATTATGATGGTGCCGGGGACCCAAGCCAAACGGGGGATGTGAACGTCAACTACCTTGCCGATGACTTCAAAATGCCCACGGACTGGAAGTCGAACCTCGCCTTCGACTTCCGCGTGCCGGAGACCGGGATGACGCTGACGATTGAGGGCGCATGGTCTTGGACGGCCTATGACATCCATTACGTGAATCAAAATCTCCGTCTGGAGGAGCAGGATTTGTTCAACGGGTTTCTTCCCGACGGGAGGGAGCTGTACACGAATGCGACGGTGGGTGTCGATCCGTCCTACCGCTGGCGGGAACCCGGCTACCGCAACGTATTTGAGCTGCGCAATACGACAAAGGGGCGCGGATACCAGTACACCGTGCAGGTCGACAGTCCGCTCCGCGATAGCGTCGGATGGCGCATCGGCTACACCTACAGCCGTGCCCTCACGGTGACCGACGGGACGGCGGCGGGAGCCTTCGCCAACTGGTCGAACAACACCGCCTTCAATCCGAACGACGATATTCTCGGCACATCGAGTTTCGAGACACGGCACCGTGTCATCGCCTCGCTCACCTACCGGCACCGCTGGGGCGAGCGCCAGAGCACGCGCGCCACTCTCGTCTACGACGGCCGCAGCGGCCGCCCCTACAGCTACCATGTCGGGGGGTTGAATCTTGATCTCAACCGCGACGGGGTCATGGACAACGACCTTCTCTACGTTCCCACCGGGCTCGACGACCCGCTCGTTTCATGGGGCAACAACAACCAGTTCCGCGACACCGAGGGCGTCGCCTTCATGGAGTTTGTGGAAAACAACTCCGGCCTCGCGGCCTACAAAGGTCAGGTCGTACCGCGCAACACCGGACGCTCACCCAATATCCATCAGTTCGACCTGAATATAACGCACGAGGTGAAGTTGTGGGGCGGCCACCGCGTGGAGTTCATGTTCAACATCCAGAACTTTGGCAACCTGCTCCGCAGCTCATGGGGTCTGGAGAAACGTCCCCGCGGCGGCAACCATGTCAATGTCCTCAATGACGCTTCGCACTTTCCCTTCCAGAATCCCCGCACAGGCAAGGGCGGTGAAAACGGCTACTACGTCTACCGCTTCCGCGATTTGACCCAGCGCGACCTCTACTTCCATCCGGCGGGACTGGCTTCGCGCTGGGCTGCGCAGGTGGGTATGCGCTACAGCTTTTAGATCGCGGTAATGCCTCTGGCGCAGTCCCGTCAGGCGGGAATGCGCTTGTCTTACGTTCATCAAAGGACCGTGGAGAGCGTCGGTCACTTCTATACGGGTACACCGTTCGCGGTCGTTTCGGTTCATCCTAGGATTGCACGGTAAAATCAACGCGCCTCAGTGTAGGGTTTTTTCTTCTCTTCGAGCATGGGAAGGGCGGGGGATTTCTGAATGGAGTTGCCCGGCGAGCCGCGCCGAATACGCGGATTTACGTATGGGCGTTTTGGGCGGCTGTGGTAAAATCGGTGCGGGTTGCACTCAGAGAACCTGTAGCGAAAGGAACCATGACCGGATTCACCTGCCCTAAATCTGCCAAAATGCTGTGGTGGAAGATGAGATTTTTTCTGGATCCTGGCCGGGCGGCAATAGCCGGTTGTGTGCTTGCCGGGGTCCTCCTGCTGTCGGCTGGTCACGCAGCCGCTCAGGATGGTCCGGATGGGATCATCACGTCGGATGTGCCCGAAGGCGATTGGACCGTAACCGGCGAGGTTCTATTGGAATCCGCCCCGCCCGCTTCCTTCGGAACCGTAACCGTTGAGCCGGACGGGGTGCTGCGCATTGCGGGCGGGCTGGTCTTTGCGGCGCAGGAGCTGATCGTCGCTCCCGGTGGTGAGGTCATCGTGGAGACAATCAACCGCGATGGCAGGGTCGATGGCGAGTGGCGGGGGGAAGGGTCCACGATTGAAGTGGAGAAGCTGACAGTGGAAGCGGGGGGTCGCCTGCACGGCGATGGTGAAGGGTATACGCGCGGGCAGGGCCCGGGCCGGTCCACATCTGCGGGCACCGGAGCCAGTCATGGCGGCCAAGGTTCCGGGAACAATCCGGCATCCCCCTACGGAAACTGGCTGGAACCCACGGATCCGGGATCAGCCAGCGAATCGCATCCGATCTCCCAATCCACCGGCGGGGGCGCCATCCGCCTGATCGTCTCCGGCGAACTGCGCAACGATGGCATCATCTCGGCCAACGGCGGGGTCCACACCAGCGGTTCGCGGGGCGGGGGTGCGGGCGGTTCCCTGTGGGTCGACACCCATGTGCTTTCCGGTGCCGGCAGCTTTCACGCCGAGGGGGCAAACGAGTTCAATTCCTCGGGCGGCGGTGGGCGTATCGCGATCTACTATGAGCAAGACGGTGGTTTCAGCGGGTTTGCAACGTCCTCGGCGGGCAACGGTGGCCGGACCTCCACGGACGGCTCCCTGGCATTTATCCGGCGTGCAGGCGACGGCTTACACGTTACGGCCTACAAGAACATTGCGCTGCTTCCGGACATGCCTTTGGCCTTCGCTTCCCTGACCATTCAACCGGGCTCTGTTTTTTCGCTTCCGGATGCGGGTGCTCTCTCCATTGAAGGGAACCTGCAGATTCTTTCGGGCGGTAAATTGGAAACGGGGAATGAGGTTTCCCTGCTGGTGGGAGGGGATTTTGTGGCAAATGAGGAATCGGAGGTTGTTCTCGGAGGGGCATCCACGCTCACGGTTTCCGGCAGTTTGTCCGTGGAGACCGCTGCCACTGCGACCCTGAAGACCAACAACAACACGGGGCGCGTCGATGGGGAATGGCGGGCGCAGGGGGTTACGGTGAGCGCAGGCAACTTAACCCTCGCCGAAGGGGGCAAAATCCATGCAGACGGAGAAGGTTATGTTACCGGGCGGGGGCCGGGGGGGAGCGCCATCATCGGCTCCGTGACCAATTACTTTGTCGGGGGAAGCCACGGGGGCCGGGGATCGATCTCACTCGCCGGGCCGGTTTACGGAAGCCTCCTGGCACCGGTTGAACCGGGTTCCGGTGGAGGCGGGCACCATGGCGGGTCGAGCCAGGGCGGAGGGGCTATTCGCCTGGAGGTGTCGGGCATCCTGCACAACAACGGGACCGTTTCCGCCAACGGCTGGCGTAGCTCCTCAGGGAATAATGCCGGCGGCGCGGGCGGTTCGCTCTGGGTGCGGACGCAGGTCCTCAGCGGGACAGGCCGGTTTGAGGTAAACGGAGCATCCGGCCGGAATGGAGACGGTGGGGGCGGGCGCGTCTCGATCGAGTATGCCGATGCTTCCGCTTTTGAATCCTGGGCGAATGTGGAGGCCTGGGGCCATGAGCATGGATCGGTCGCCCTGGTGGACACTTCAGGCACCGACCCGGTGATCCGGATCGACCGGAGCGTGGCCTTTGTCCCCGGTTCGACGGAAAGCTTCGGGCACATGCGGGTCGAAGCAGGCGGGGAGTTCATCATTCCGGCGGACACCCATCTGACGGTGGAAAGCGTTGATATCGAGGAGGGCGGACGTTTGGTCCTCGGCGGGCGCTCGACCCTCGCGGCGGCGGGCGAAGTCCGCGTGCGCGCCGGGGCGGAGTTGATCGTCGCTGCGGTCAATAGAGGTGGCCGCGTGGGGGGTGCCTGGGTTGGGCGCGGCGGTGTTATCGAGGCGGATGCAGTCGTGGTCGAGGAGGGCGCAGCCATCTCGGCCGACGGGGAGGGCTATGACACCGGTCGTGGACCCGGGATGGACGCGAACTGGGCGTTCGCGGGGGCCAGTCATGGTGGGCGCGGGCGCGGGCGTTTCACCGCCCAGATCATGCCTATTTTCGGCTCGATGCGGCAGCCTGTCGACCTTGGCAGCGGCGGCGGTGCCAGCTCCGGCACCTTTACACGCGGAGGCGGGGCCATTCGCATTGTTGCGCGCCACAGTGTTCATGTGGACGGCCGTATCTCGGCGGATGGTGTATCCAGCGGAGATGCGCAAAGCGGAGCTTCCGGCGGCTCTGTTTGGATCGACACCGCCGTGCTCGCGGGTGACGGACACATCCACGCCAATGCGGCGGAAGGCGGTGTGTCCCCGACTTACGGCACGAGTGCCGGGGGACGCGTGGCCGTCTATTACGACGATGCTTCCGGCTTTGCCGACCTCGCGCAAATACGAGCCGAGGCGGGCGGCCCGATCGGTCATCCGGGCACGGTCTACCTCCTCGATCGTGCGCATCCCGGCGGTGCCCTGACGGTGTTCGAAACGCTGCGATTTTATCCTGACGAACATGCGGCGGAGGGCTCCGTAACGGTTGAGCCGGGTGGTCTTGTCGAACTCGGGGGCGGTGCCGTCGTGCGCATGGATCGGCTGACGGTTACGGAGGGCGCCGAGGTCCGGTTTCCGGGGAAGGACAATGGCGGGCGGGTCTTTTTGGAATGGATTGGCCGGGGGGCGACCCTTATTGCCGGTGATCTCGAGGTGGAAGCGGGTGCAATCATTCACGCGGACGGCCTTGGCTACCGCAACGGTAACGGTCCCGGGACGAGCATTGTTGTGCAGACCTACAGCCATGGTGCCAGCCACGGCGGCCTGGGCGGGGGCACGCCGGGCCTTCTCTACGGCTCGGCCGAACGACCCGTGGCCCTCGGCTCGGCCAGCGGTGTATGGGATTCAAGCGTCGCCGCCGGCGGTGCTCTGCGCCTGATGGTGGCCAACGACTTTCAGTTGGACGGGCGGGTTTCGGCCAATGCCATCACCCACAGCGGGTCATGGCATTCCGGGGCCTCCGGCGGCTCTATCTGGATATCCGCCGGTTCACTGACAGGAACGGGCACGATCGAGGCCAACGCCAGCCCGACCGGTGCCATTATTCCGAACAGCGGCAGTGGCGGCGGACGCGTCGCCGTCTACACGGTGGAGGCTCCGGAGTTTCCCGCCGCCAACATCACGGTGCACCCGAGCGAGAGCGCCGGAACGGCCGGCACCATCCGGATGCTGTCGGCCTCGCTGCTGGAATGGACGAGCGAACCGCCCGATCTCCTCCACGGAGAAGTCACCTTCAGCTGGCTGGCCCGTGGCATGGGGACCGGTCGGAGCGTTTCCCTCGTGGCCCGCTCCGCCGCCGGCGAATTTCCCCTCGCCACATCGGATGAGGTCCTTGGCGAGGCGCGCGTCGATACGCGTGCGCTACCCAACGGCCACTATCGCTTTACGCTGGTCCTGCGCGGTCCGGACGGAACCGTCGAATCCGAAATCTCCCGCCCGCACGGCGTGAACAACAGCCTCAATTGGCTTGGCGGAACCCTGGACGGAGACCTTGTCCTCGGCAGCGGGACGGTGCACGCCATTGAGAGCGACCTCGTTGTGCCGGCCGGCGTCACCCTCACCCTTGAAGCGGGTGCCATTCTGAAGTTTATCCGCGGCACCGGCCTCATCGTTGCGGCCAATGGAAACCTCATTACGGAAGGGACGGCGGAGGCCCCCGTCATTCTTACGAGCATGCTCGACGACACCGTCGGCGGGGACTCCAACCGCGACGGCAACGCCTCCTTTCCCCAGGGCGGCGACTGGCGCGGACTCGAAGTCGCTGCCAACGGCACGGCCGTGCTGACGGAGTTTGTCGAACTGCGGCACACCCGCACCGTCTGGCAGGGCACGATCAGCGGCAACATCGTCTGGCGGGCTGACCAAACCCATTACGTTCACGACCATGTCAATATCGCCTCCGGATCGACCCTGACCATTGAGCCCGGTGCGGTCATCAAGATGGGCTTCAAGCGGGAGATAAACTTTGCCTCCGGCACAACGCTCATCGCGGAGGGCACCCGCGAGCGCCCGATCATTTTCACGTCCTTCCGCGACCACGCGCGGGGCGGTCGCCTTGCCGGAATCGAGGATGACTCCGGGCCGCAGGCGGGCGACTGGCGCTGGCTCTCCTTTAATGGAACCACGGTCCGCTTTAAGCACACCGAGATCCGCTACGGAGGCGGTACGGTCAACAACAACTGGTCCGGGACAGGCGTGCTCTTCGTCGCCAGTGGATCCGACGTGCAAATCCGCAACTCCGTTATCGCCGACGCCTTTTTTGACGGGATACGGGGAGCCGGGGGCAACGTCCTCGTTGAAAATTCGCTTCTCCTGCGTATCGACCGTGCTGTGAGCCTGACCGGGATGCGCCTGACCGTGCTGAACAGCGTGTTCGACGACAACCGGATCGCGATCCACGACCACGGTGGGCAGTCGCTCAACCTGCACAACACCATCATCAGCAACAGCACAAACTGGGGAGTGCACCGCGACCTAGGTCGTTCCGGCATGAACGTGTCGCACGTCATCTTCTGGAACCCGGAGGCCACCGGCGGGGACATCGGGGGAATCTCAACTATCAACGAAGACATTCCCATCGGATCCGACGGCATCGTCTCCGCTGATCCGCGCTTCGTCAGTGCCTTCCGCGACAACTTCCGGTTGCGCATCGGGTCACCCGCCATCGATGCGGCCGACGGCACCCTCGCGCCTCCCACGGATAGTGTTGGCAATCCGCGTGTGACCGATCCGCGCTCGCCCAATAACGGCGTGCCGACGGATAGCGGTGCCTACGCCGACATTGGTGCGTATGAATTTGTCGATACAGCCGAGTCCGCCATCGACATGGTCGTGACCTCCGTGAGCGCGCCTCCCCGCGTGCGCGTGGGGGAGGAGGCCGATGTCTCCTGGACGGTGGGCAACACCGGCTCGGAGACGGCGCGCGGCCCATGGGCGGACATGGTATTTCTCGCCCGCCAACCGGTTTTTGATGACAGCGTGGTTTTCCTCTCCGAAGTGATGACGGCCGGGGAGGCGACCCTTCCCCCCGGCGGTTCCGTTTCCGGCAGCACGCGCTTCCGACTGCCGCCGGTCTCCGCCGGGACGTGGTACCTCGGGGTCTCCACAAACAGCCGCGGAACCGTCTTTGAGGGGGCCAACCGCGAGAACAACATTCGCTTTGCCCCCTCGCCCCTGCGGGTCGAGGTCGATGGCGTCCCCCCCGGGGAGACTGTCCACACGCAGATTCGTGGCATGGAGCCGGTTCTCTTGCGGCTGGACGCCGACTTCAGCTCGAGCCCCCGCTTGCATTTGGACTGGGGACCGGAGGGCGGACGCTTGCATGTCTACATCGCCCATGGCCGGGTGCCCACGCCGGAGGACAACGATGGATGGTGGTGGTTCACCAACCGCTCGGAGGCGGATGTGGTCATCCCCCTGCACATTGCCCGCAACGGCTACCTGCTCATTGCGCCGGGCAACCTCAGTGCTGTCGACCGCGCCGTTCGCGTCACCCTGCTCGAAGCGGAACTGGCCGTCGACCTCGTAGTCCCGGGCCGCGCCGCGCGTGCGACGGAAGTCTCCTACATCGTCACCGGGACCGGCTTTGGTCCCGCCACCCGCTTTGTCATTGCCAATGGGGAGACCCGCTGGGAGCCGGAGGAAATCGATCTGGTGGATGACACACGGGCCATTGTGCGCTTTGACACATTGGCGCTCGATCCGGGCGTGTCCAATTACGACTTTATCGCCATCGATGGTGAGAACGAACTCGTCTACGGCGGCCTCTTTGAGGTCGCGCGGGCCATCGACTTCGGGGGCGGCGTGTCGTTTGAAATGAAGGCACCCGACGCGCTGCGGGCCGGTCGACCGGCGAAGATCCATATACGTGTAAGAAATAACAACGGTTTCGACGTGCCCGCCCCGCTTCTCAAGATCGTCGCCTCGGAACCGGCCATCAGCGGTCTGCTGGGTCGCCGCAGTGTTCAAGCGGTCCTCCCGGGCGGCAACTCGGTGGAACTCCCCGAGGCGGTCTTGGCTCCCCTCGGCAGCGAAGGGGAGATGGCGTCCATGTCGGTTGGTGCCGTGGATGGCGAACAGCAAGCGCTTTTGGCCATGCTCAACAATCAGGAGCTGCCGCCGTGGGGTGTCCTGGGCCTGTTTCAGGAGTTGTTCAAGCCGGTCCAGCCCCCGACCGTCTTTTCCACCGCGTTGCTGGCCATCGGCGACACGCACCCGGCGGGTATCCTCCGGGCCGGACAAAACACCGGATTCACGATTGAGGTGATCCCTGCAGTCGATACAAACCGGGTCACGTTCAGCCTGTTTGAAATGGTCGGCACGCCCGCCAATCCGACGACCCCGGACTGGAGCCTCGTCAATAGTTTGCGTCCGATGCGGCCGGAGGGGGTTTCGGTGCCCGTCTGGGATCTTGTTTTGCAGAACTTGCAGAGCGACATCGACGCGGAACGCAACGACAGCCCCGGCGACACCGATGCCCGCGCCCTCAACCGCCTGCTCAACCGCGCTGCCACCGAGCTGAGCCGAGTGGGGATTTTCGAGGAGAACGCCGGTCGGCTTATCGGCATGCTCCTCGACCGCGCATCCCTCTACGGCGACCTCCTGAGGCGGCAGAGCATAGGTCCCTTTGGGCGTGGCAGTCTCCCGCTCACGCCGGTCTTGCGCTCATTCGGCGAGGCCGATGTGGACGGGCGACGGTTGGAGTTTGTGGCCACGCCCTTTCGCGTGCGCGCCTTCCTTTGGGATGGGGAGTCGGGCCGATACCTCGGCCTTGACCGCGACCGCGCCGAGGCCGAACCCTGGAATGGGGGTCACCGGGTCCGCGAGCCGGACGGCAGCGAGTGGCGCTTCGACAGCCTTGGCCGCCTCACCGAGACACGCGACCCGATTGGCCGGGCCATCCGTTACATCCGCGTGGACAACCGGATCGTTGCCATTGAAGACGACATGGCCGGGCGGGCCACGCTGGAATACGATGGCACCGGGAAGGTGGTCGCGCTGATCGATGAACTGGGACCGACGTTTACCTTCTCCTATGCCGGGGATACGCTCACACGCATCACCGACCCCTTTGGCAACACGACTGACATTACCTGGGTGCCCGCCGGCAATGGCCCTGCGAGCCACGCCCCTGCCACCCTCACCAGCTCTTCCGGTGCCCGCCAGAGCTGGCAATACGATGATTACGGTCGCCCTGCCTCCATGGCCGATGCCGAAGGGGCGACGGTCCTGGACTTCTCCTACGAGGGCCTGCTCACCACCATCCTGACCGATTCGATGGGCCGCTCCACGCGCCTGCGGCGGGATGTGCGGGGAACCATTGTCGAGGCCGTTTCGCCGGAGGGCGACAAGCGCCAGATTCGATTGGACGAGGACAATAACATTGTCCGCTACAGCCGCTCCAGCGGCTTTTTGCAGACCATGGAATACGACTTGTTTTCCAATATGACGCGCTTCACCAATGCGCTCGGCGACAGCACCGGATTGAGCTACCGCTTTGGCGAGAGGTCAGCCTACCTCATCTCCAGCCCGCGCGGCTACACGACGCACATTGAATACGCGGCTGACCCGCTTCATCGAATCCCCACCACCTTCCGGCTGCCCGATGAGAGCACCATCCATCTCGAAACCAATGAGCAGGCGCGCCCGGTCCGCTACACGAATGCACGCGGGCAGACGACGCACTTCGAGTATAGCCCCGAGGGTCGCCTCCTCGCCGTTCACGCGCCCGACGAACCTTCCCTGCATTACCTCTACAGTGAGGACGGTCGCTACCTCGAAGCCATCGAGGAGCGCGACGGCGAAACCCTCATCGGTCGCACAGACCTCGCCTACGATGCCGTGGGTCGCCTGCAGCAGGTTAGCTTTCCGAATAGCCGCAGCCTCTCTTGGGAGCGCCCGGCGCAGGGCGGCAGTGTCTTCGTTCAGAACGCGGAAGGCTTTCGCCAACAGTTAATCCTCGACTCCAGCGGTCGCCCGGCCGAAGTCCGGGACGGCAACGGCAACCTCGTCGTGGGCTACACCTTCGACCCCACCGGGATGCCGCGGACCGCAACTTTGGGCAACGGGATGACCTCCGAATTCGGCAACCTCGGCGATCCCGGCGGCGGCCGCACGGTCCACCGGGATGCGTCCGGCAACATTCTCTATGAGTTCGTGGACGAGATCGACACCCTCGGTCGGGTGACGGCCCGTGTCACCCCGGAGGGGACGCACCGTTTCCGCCACGACATTCTCGGGCAGTTGCGCTCGGCTGAGTTTACCGGTGGCCCTCACTTCACCTTCCGCTACGATGAGGACCATAATCGCGTCGAGGAAACCGTCGACGGCACCGCCATTCCCTACGTCGCCGATGGCCTCAACCGCTACGTCTCCCGTGCGGGCAAGCCGCTCACCTGGGACGCCGATGGCAACCTCACGGCAATGGAAGCTGACGGTGTGCAGTGGAATTTTCACTACAACTCAGCCAACCGGATGGTGCGGGCGGAGAGCGCCGGCCGTGTCCTCGTTTTTGAATACGATGTTTTTGGCAACCGCTCCGCCATCATCGACAACGGACAACGCACCGAACTGCTACACGACCCGACGGCGGTCGGGCGGCTCATCGCCGAGTATCCCTCCGTAAACAATCCCGTTTTCTATTATTACGGGCTGGGCCTGGTTGCGCGCGCCGCCCCGGGCGGGCAGCGCCAGTTCTATCTCTTTGACCCGGACGGCAACACGGTTTCCCTTCGTGATGCCGGCGGCGCGGCCCTCAA
Organism: Opitutales bacterium; assembly: GCA_020831525.1. Taxonomy (GTDB): domain Bacteria; phylum Verrucomicrobiota; class Verrucomicrobiia; order Opitutales; family Oceanipulchritudinaceae; genus SLLG01. The sequence goes on along the minus strand of JAFIGH010000025.1, from coordinate 12,877 downwards.
CACCTACCGATGGGGGCTTTTTGGCCAAGCCCTTGAGCACCAGGAGTCGCTCCCGCAGCCCTTCGGTTTTGGCGGGCGCTGGGGCATGCGGGCCGATCCCACCGGCCTCATCCATGCCGGGGCGCGTTACCTCTCCCCGAAGCTGGGACGCTTTACTTCCCGCGACCCCTCGTTCCCGCCGATTGGCAACACTTATCACTACACTGGCAACAACCCGCTTGGGCGCATCGATTTCGACGGCTTCCGCTCCTCCGGAAGCGATACAACCGTTGGCCAAGCGGTTACCGATGGGGTTTCCTACGTGGGCGGGGCGGTCGATGTGGTTGGTGCGGGCGTATCTGCATACGCCGCCAACGCCGCTAAACCCATGCTGCAGCAGTCGCCCGTTATCAACAGCGTATCGAGCACATTTGGGCTGAACCCAACCGCCGCTTCGCTTCAGACCAATGCAACAAAATTCTCACGCGCTGGTACTATTTTTAGCGCGGGCGGTATCCTCACGGAAATTGCCGGGGACATCACCAATGAAGGAGGGCATATGGACCGCTACATGGCCGGGGGCGATCCCTACCTTGGCTGGGACGTGACCCGCACCTTTGCCCGCGGGGCCTTGAAGGCCCTCACGATGAACAATCCGCTGGCCGGATTGGGCATCGACGCGGCCGAATGGGCCGTCGATAAAGGATCAGAGGCAGCCTTTACGGCGTATTTCAATCATAAATACCGTGAGCCGCCCCCCGAGGATGTCTTTGGCGAGGCTTATTGGCGGCAGCGTGGCGAGTCGATGGATGCCTCCGTTCGCCGCTCGGTCGACCCGAATGAGAAAGTGACCTCCGGTGCCGGACCCAACAGTGCCGTGCGTGCCGGGGATTGGATCGACTACACGATCTATTTCGAGAATCTCCCCACTGCCGAACTGGCCGCGCAGGAGGTCACGGTGGAAGACTTCCTCAGTGAGCACCTCGATTGGAGTTCGCTCGAATTGATCGACATCGCCTTCAACGATGCCGAAGTTACCTTCCCCGCCGGGCGATCCGGTATCTGGACCTACACGCACGTGGGCTGGGATCCGCATCCCGTGGAGATCCGCATCACGCTCGACGAGACCACCGGGCGTCTCTTCACCCGACTGCGCTCGGTCGACGCCCTCACCGGCGGGGCACCGGAGGATCCGCTCGCCGGCTTCCTGCCCCCGAATGACGAGACCCGCCGGGGGGAGGGCCATCTCAACTTCCGCATCCGCGTGCGCGAGGATGTTCCCGACGACACCGAAATCCTCAACAAGGCAACGATCGTTTTCGATGCCGAGCAGGCCATTGTCACGAATGAGACCCTCAACATCGTCGACGGTGCGGCACCCTCATCCACGGTCCTCCCGCCCACCGGGGCGGTCTATGAATCCTTTACCGTGACCTGGGCCGGTGACGACGGGCGCGGGGCCGGGATCAATGAGTTCAGTATCTTCGTCTCTGTCGACGGCGGACCCTTCGAAACATGGCTGGAAGCCGCCGTCGACACCGCCGCTATTTTCACCGGCGAGGTTGGCCGGTCGTATGGGTTCTATTCCGTTGCCCGTGACCGCCTCGGCTTTATCGAAGCGACCCCGACCGCCGCGCAGGCGACGTTTGTCCCCGTGGAGCAGCCGAACGGCTACAACGAGTGGGCCGCCGGATTCTTCTCCGCCGAAGAAATGGCGGATCCCGCTCTGGAGGACGTGCTCTGGGGATTTTTTGCCGATCCGGACGGGGACGGAATCCCCAACGGGATTGAGTTTTACGCAGGCGGCAACCCCCTGATCGACGATGCCGCCGACCTCTTTCGCAGCGATGTGGAGGACGGCGTGCTCGTCATTCGCATCCGCCGTGCGCCGGTCGAAAGTGGACTCACCCTCGCCGGAGAGCGCTCAGGTGCTTTCACCGATTGGACGGGAACCGGTATCCTTCAATCCGTTGAAATCGAGCACGGCGTCGCCTGGGACGTTTTCCGCATGAGCATTCAAAGCGACCCCGTCTTGTTCTTCCGCGCACTCCTGCAGCCCTGATGCGGCTTTGCCGTGGTATTCTCGGACATCCGTCCGTGGCAGGCACAAACGCAAACGTGAACAGGCATAGTCCGCGACACTCTCGCTTTGTCCTTCCACAAGCCTTGTAGGGTGTGCAATAAGCTCTTCAGCGAGGCAGGTTGCGGTTGGAAGGAGCGGACGCCCGCGGCGCGACGCTTGCTGAAGCTTCACGCTACGGCGGCGCATGTGCGACCGCTGCGTAGGCTGACGCTTCAGCGAGGCACGGTTGCGGTTGGAAGGAGCGGACGTCCGCGGCGCGACGCTCGCTGAAGCTTCACGCTACGGCGGCGTGCGCGGCGGGAGAGTGCGCCCGGCTGCGGCGCGTCCGCCATGGCAGCGGTTCCATTTTCGCGCCGAAACCGTGCCGGAAGTCTATTGCCACGGCGGGGACGGACCGCCACATTGGTGGTTTTTCCTATATGAGCGAAGAGAAGATAGACACGTCGGATTTGTTTGCCGTGCGCAAGGCGAAGCTCGCCGACCTGCGCGCGGCGGGGGAGGATCCGTTCGCGAACAACTGGGAGCAGGCCCACACCTCGGCGGAGGCGCTTGCGCAGCTGCAGGAGGACGCGGAGGAAGGCCCGGAGGTTTCCTGCGCGGGCCGGGTGATTGCCATGCGCAAGATGGGCAAGGCGGGCTTTGCACGCATCCTCGACCGTGCGGGCACCCTGCAAGTGTATTTCAAGCGCGATGTCGTGGGCGACGCGGCGCACGATTTTTTCAAGAAGCGGCTCGACCTCGGCGATTTCATCGGGGTGCGCGGTCCGCTTTTCCGCACCTCCACGGGCGAGACGACGGTGCGGGTGAAGGAGTTCCGCATGGTTTCGAAGGCCCTGCGTCCGTTGCCGGAGAAGTGGCACGGGCTGCATGACGAGGATACGATTTTTCGCCAGCGCTACCTCGACCTCATCGCCAACGCTGATTCGCGCAAGGTCTTCCAAACGCGAAGCGCCATCATTTCCTGCATCCGCCGCTTTCTCGACAGCGAGGGCTTTCTCGAGGTAGAAACCCCTATCCTCCAGTCCGAGGCGGGCGGGGCGGCGGCGCGGCCCTTCGAGACCTTCTTCAACGCCCTCGACTGCCCCTTTTACCTGCGCATCGCGCTGGAGTTGTACCTAAAGCGGCTCCTTGTCGGCGGGTTCGACCGCGTCTACGAAATCGGGCGCAACTTCCGCAACGAGGGTCTCTCCCGCCGCCACAACCCGGAGTTCACCATGCTGGAGGTCTATCAGGCCTATTCGGACTACCGGGGTATGATGCGCCTCGTGCGCGAAATGGTGCGCCGCATCTGCGACGAGGTCCTCGGCACGGAGACGATCACCCGTTTTGACGGCGTGGAGATCGGCCTCGGCGGGGAGTGGCGCGAGGTCCGCTACAAGGACCTCGTCACGCAGTACACGAACGAGCCGGAGTGGTTCGGCCTGTCGCGTGAGGAGAAGCTGAAGTGGTGCGACCAGCACGACATCGAGGTGAAGCCGGACGCCGAGGACTTCGAGGTAACGAATGCGGTCTTCGAAAAGCGCGTCGAGCCCACGCTTGTGCAGCCGACTTTCGTCACCCACCTGCCCAAGGAACTCATCCCCCTCGCCAAGCTGTCTCCGGACGATCCCGACACGGTGGAGGTCTTCGAGCTGTGCATCAACGGCCAGGAGATCGCGCCCGCCTACAGTGAGCAGAACGATCCTCTCGTGCAGCGGGAGCAGTTGGAGCGCCAGGCGGGCGAAGAGGTGCAGAATATCGACGAGGAGTTTCTCCTCGCCCTTGAGCACGGCATGCCGCCCGCCGGCGGCATGGGCATCGGCATCGACCGACTCGTCATTCTCCTTACCGGCGTCTCCAGTATCCGCGACGTCATTCTCTTTCCTTCCCTCAAGCCGCTCCCGCGCGCCGGGGCGGAGGAAGCGCCCGGGGAGGGCGGGGCCTGACCGGCGCCGACGGCACGATGCCCTGGTATCTGCAACTCGCATGGCGGCAGCTCTTTCCCTTCGGGCGCAAGGGAGGGCATCCGCTCTTCGGCGTCATGGCCGTCCTCGGGGTCTCCCTCGGGGTGATGATTCTCGTCGTCACACAGAGTGTGATGGGCGGGTTCGGCGAGGCGCACCGCGAGCGCATGGTCGACACCTCCGGGCATATCGAGATCACCGCCGGGGGGCGGCCTTTCACGCTCTACCGCGCCATCCAGGAGGAGCTTGAGGAGCGCCCGACCGTGCGCATGGCGTCGCCCTACGCGCGCGGCTTTTTCATGGCCGAGCACCGGGGCCACCGCGCCTTTCCGCTCGGGATGGGCATCGACCTCGCGAGCGGAGCCGACAGCCGCCTCGAGTCCTTCATGCTCACCGGGGAGGCCGCCGATCTCTACGACGACGGCGTGCTCCTCAGCCGCTCGCTCGCGCGCGAACTCGGGGCGCGGGTGGGCGACCGCATCGAGGTGACCTCGCCCGCCATGTTCGAGCGGGCCATGGAAGGCGAGGAGTTTGTCCTCCCGCGCGACCTCGAGGTCGTCGGCACCTTTGACCTCGAATGGCAGGACACTTTTGTCCCCGGCATGGTCCTCACGCTCCGTGCCCTGCAGGATCTCTATGACCTCGGCGACGCTGTCCACGGCATCATGGTGTGGCTCCATCCGCATGCCAACGAGTTTCAGGAGGCGGCGATCTACGAGGAGTCGATCCTCGCGCGCGGCGTCTCCGCCATCACATGGCGCGAGATCTGGTCGAGTTTTCTTTGGGTGCTGGACCTCGAAAAAACGCTCCTGCTCTTCATCGTCCTCATCATCATGATCGTCGCGGTCTTTGCCATCGGCGGCGTGCAACTCCTCTTTGTCATCCGCAAGACGCGCGAGATCGGACTCCTCGGCGCGATGGGCGCGCGCCCGCGCGAGATGCTCGCCCTCTACTGCACTCAGGGGCTCATTGTCGGGACCTTCGGCGTCGTTCTCGGCATTCTCTTTGCCTTCGGCATCCTCGCCGTGCGCGACCCTATCATTCAGGTCCTAGCCGAGGTTACGGGCCAACGCGAGACGCTCCTTCAGTTCTACTACTTTGCGTATTTGCCTGTTAAATACAGTGTGTCCGATTTTGCCATCATCATCGCCGCGACGCTCACCGTCTCGCTCATCGCGAGCTTTCTCCCCGCCGCGCGCGCCGCGCGCATGCGCCCGGTCGAGGCGCTCCGGTCCGAAGGATGAGCACGCCCGCCCCAGCTGAACCGCCGCCGGTCCTCCGCGCGGAGGGCATCCACAAGTCCTTTCCGAGCGGACCCGACACCATCGAGGTCCTGCGCGGGGTCGACTGCGTTCTGCTCCCCGGCACTTCCCTCAGCGTGCGCGGTCCCTCCGGCGGGGGCAAGACCACCCTTCTCAACATCCTCGCCGGACTCGAGACGCCCACCGCGGGAACGGCCTACTGGGGGGAGGATCCGCTCCCCGTGCGCGGGCTCTCCTCGCTCGCCCGCCGCCGCGCCCGCTACATCGGCATGGTCTTCCAAGCCTACTATCTTGTCCCCGAGCTAAACGCTCTTGAGAACACGCTCCTCGCCGCCCGCATCGCAGGCGGCTCCGTGCGCGACGCCACGGCGCGCGCGAAGGAACTCCTCGACCTCGTGGGCATGGGCGAACGCCTGCGCTCGCATCCTGCGCAGCTCTCCGGCGGAGAGCGCCAGCGTGTCGCCGTCGCCCGCGCCCTCATGAACCGGCCCGCCGCCATCCTCGCCGACGAGCCCACCGGCAACCTCGACGAACGCACCGGCGAGTCCATCATGGAAGTGCTCCTCAACGCCACCCGCGAAGCCGGGGCCAGCCTTCTCCTCGTCACCCACAACCGCGGATTCGCCGCCATGACCGACAAGGCCTTCCGCCTCGAAGACGGCCACCTGCGCCCGCTGTGAGCTACAGCCGTTGTGCGGCCGCGGCCGTAGGCTGAAGCTTCAGCGAGGCACGGCTGCGGCTGGAGAGAGCGCACGCCCGCGGCGCACGCTCGCTAAAGCTTCACGCTACGGCCGGCTCCTGCGTTCCGTTGCGCCGGCTTGCCACCGCAGGATTCTCAGCCTACATATGCAGTTTAGTCGGTGGACTTTCCGCGACCCCGTAACAAAATCCTATGGAAACCAAACTCCGCAACATCCTCGCGCTGTCTCTCGGCGTCCTTGCTCTCTCCCTCTTCGTCGGCTGCGAGACGATGGAAGGCGCGGGACGTGACGTTCAGTCCGCCGGCGAGGCCATCGAAGACGCCGCCAACTGAGCCGGTCCCGTCGGCCGCCCGAAGTGTCCGCGGCGGCCCATCCGGCCAACCGGGGGCCGCGGCATGTCAACTTTTCGCGAACCGGGAGAGGTCTTCTTTCTGTTCGCGCACAAGGCGTCGCACCACCTCTTTTAGGTCACCCGTGGCATCGAAGAGGGCGAGTTGCTTCTCCGCCCCGGAAGTGCGTTCAAGCATGCCAAGCACCCGGCCCAACTCCTGCGTGCAGCCGAGGTCTCCGGCGAAGGGCTTGAGCTTTTCGTAGAGGTGAAAGACGAGGTCCCGCACGGGTATGGGGTTGTGCGTGACAGGATCGATGAGTTCCGCACGCATACCGTAGCGGCAGGCCTTCCACTTGTTCTGCCGCACCATGATGGGGTGGATGTCGTATTGATAGACCCCTTTGTCTATCTGCTCGCTCAGGGCCTTGACGAGGCACTGCGTGAGAGCGGTGAGCGCAAGGACGTCTTCAAGATTGGGCGGGAGGTCGAAGATACGCACCTCCACCGTGCCGAAGCGCGGGTGCGGGCGCACGTCCCACCAGATTTCCTGAATGCTGTTGATGGTGCCCGCCTGTATTGAGTGGTTCACGACCCAGCAGTATTCACTGTAGTTGCGGAAGAAGGGCGGGGTGCCTGCGGCGGGAAGCTGCTCCATGATCTTGCAGCGCTGCGAATGCAGGCCCGTGTTGCGGCCCACCCAGAACGGACTGTTCGCCGAGAGGGCGAGGAAGGTCGCTATATAGCGCATCATGCGGTCGATAATCATGATTGCCTTGTCCCCGCTCTCCACGCCCACATGCACGTGCATCCCGAAAGTGACGATACGCCGTGCCGTGTCCTGCATTTTCTCCACGAGTTTGTGGTAGCGCTCGCTCGGCGAGATTTCCTGGTCCATCCAGAGCGAAAACGGGTGCGACCCCGCCCAAAACAGATCCACGCCGCTGTCGGCTGCCGCTTTATCGACAGTGAGGAGCTTTTGCGTAAGGTCGCGCCGCACGGCGGCGACATCCGCGCATACGCCCGTGTTGATTTCGAGGTACGACTGCATCAACTCCGGTTTTGCCCATTCGCAGCCTTCCGGGAGGCGGTCGACGATGTCGAGAATGGCGCTTTTCAACGCCATCGTCTCCGGATCGATCAACTGCAGTTCCAGCTCCACCCCGAGGGTGGGGCGGTCGTTCCCGTTGAAGGTGAGGTCGACGGCGTCGCGCTGTTTTGTCGAAGGCATGGGCGGTGGTCTTCGTACGGCCAAGCAACGCCATTCTTTCCGCCTCCGGCCTACCCTTGTCAAAGCAAAACGGGCCGTGCCGCCGCCGTCTGTCCCTGCGCTGCATTTCCGCCTTGCCCGTCCTGCCCCGCCCGGCATCGTCTTTGCACCGTGGCGTGCCTGCCGCGCCGCCCGTTACCGTCCCCGTAGTTCAATGGATAGAACCGCGGTTTCCTAAACCGTTAATCCGGGTTCGAGTCCCGGCGGGGGCACCAGCGGCTGTCCGGGTGCCATTGGGGTTTGCCTTCGCGGCGCGGGCCGTTTGGGTACGGGCCGATGGAGACGATGCAGACGATCATGACGCGGCGGAGCATCCGGATGTTCAAGGAGACTCCGGTGGCGGAAGCGGATCTGAAAAAGCTTTTGGAGGCGGCGATGAACGCGCCGAGCGCAGGTGACGGGCGCCCATGGCACTTTGTCGTGGTGACGGACCGCGGGCGCCTCGACCGTCTCGCTGACGAGGTGGACAGCGGTAATGCGCTCTTCCGGCAGGCGCGCGCCGCCATCCTGATCTGCCTTGATCCGGCGCGGGAGGGCTTTGCGGGCTTCGGAGAGCAGGACTGTGCCTGCGCGGCGCAAAACCTCCAGCTTGCGGCGCACGCGCTCGGGCTCGGAACAGTGTGGATCGCCGTCATCCGCGTGCCTCCGCGTGAGGCGGGCTGCCGCCAGGTCCTCGGTGTGCCGGATACGGTCCGGCCTTTCGCGCTCTTTCCGCTCGGGCATCCGGCGGAGCGTCCGCCGCCGGAGTATCGCTACGACGAAGCGCGCGTGCACCGCGGGGGATGGTAGGCGGGGGCGGGCTTCTGGCATGGATACCGACCGCCGTGCGTCCCCGGCGCTCTGTCTGCACATTTCGACTGGATGCGGGGCGGAATTCCTGCACAGTGGGGCGTGTGAAGGATTCACTTGCAGTCACTTACCACGAACACGGGCCGCCCGCCGAGACTCTGCGGGTGGAGACGGTGCCCCTGCCCGAAGTCGGGCCGGGCAAGGTTTTGATCAAGATGCTCGCCGCTGTCATTCACCCCTCGGATTTCGGCATGATTTCCGGCACCTACGGGCGGTTGGCGGAGCTGCCGGCTGTCGCCGGGCGCGAGGGGGTGGGCGAGATTGTCGAGACAGGGGAGGGCGTTGAGGCCCTCAAGCCCGGAGACTGGGTGCGCATGCCGGAAGACGGGGCGTGGAGAGCTTACGCAGTGGCCGAAGGTGAGAAGCTCATGAAGGCGCCCAACACGATTCCCGTGGAGCTGGCGGCGATGGCATTCATCAATCCGCCCACGGCATGGCGCATCCTACGCGACGCGCACCTCTCGCCGGGCGACTGGCTGATCCAGAACGCGGCGAACTCCGCCGTGGGTTACTTTGTCATCCAGATGGCGCGCGCCCTCGACATTCGCACCGTCAACGTCGTGCGCCGCGAAGAACTGGTGCAGCCGCTCAAGGACCTTGGCGCGGATGTCGTGGTGCTGGAGGACTCGGGCTACGAGAAGCGCGTCAAGGAACTGACGGGCGGCCAACCCGTTGTCCTCGGGCTCAATTCGGTGGGCGGGGAGAGCGCGCTGCGGCTCATCAAATCACTCGGTGACGGTGGAACGATGGTGACCTTCGGGGCGATGGACTTTACGCCCATCCGCTTTCCCACGCGCCAGCTGATCTTCAACAATATTACTCTCTCCGGCTTCTGGCTTGACCGATGGTACCGCGAGAATTCACGCGAACGCGTCAAAGTGATGCAGGACCGGCTCTACAATCTCATGACCGAGGGCAAGGTGAGCGCTCCGGTGGCGGAGACCTTTCCGCTGGAACGGGTGCTCGAGGCGGTGGAGGCGGCGGGCCGCCCGCGCCTCGGCAAAGTCTTGCTCACGCCCGCCTGACGCGCAATGGCCGCCGGAGGTCTTGCCGATCTTCCCGACCTGTCGCGGGATGCCCTCGTCGAGTTCGGGGGGTGGACGGTCCTGCGCGAGGCGCGGGCCTTGGTCAAGGCGGGCGCCGTGAAACGGGCGGAGTGGTCCGCGCCCGAAATCCGGGGTGAGGTCGTCGACGGCGGACATACCCGCGGCGTCACCGTGAACCTGCGCTCGGTTACGTTTGCGACCAACCGGTGCGGGTGCGCCGACGGTCGGCGGGGGCGCTTCTGCCGCCACGCCATCGCGGTCTGCCTTGCCCTTGAGGCGCGCCGGAAGGCGGAAGTCGCCGCGGCGGCGCGGAAACCCGCAACGACACCGCCGCGCCACCCGAAGATTGAAGAACAGCCTGCACCGCCCGCCGCCGTCGGTTGGCTGCGCGAGGCGGATGACGGTGCGGCCCTCGCGCCGCGCTTCATTCTTCCGCCCAACCTGCCCGCCGCCGCCAAACGCAACGCCATACCGGTGCGCCTCGAACTGGCCGCCGCGGGCGAGCGTCCCGCGCCGCCTGAGCGCCTCTTCCGCGGGCGCGCCTATTGCCTCTCGCCGGGAGCCCGCCGCGCCCTTGCGCGCCTCACGGAGTGGAGTGGGGGAGAGCGTCCCCACGGCTTCATGCAGCTCAAGGCCGGGCAGCTCGGTAGCCTCGTCGCCGATCTTGCCGGAAGCGACGCCTTCTATTGGGCCAACGCCGCCGGCAAGCCCCTCGCATGGGACGGGAAGTCGCTCGTCGGCGTCTCGGAGCACCTGCCCAAGCCGGATGCGCCCAAAGCCGCCGCAGCCGTCACGGTAAAGCGCGGGCGTCCCGGCCCGCCGCCGCGGCCGTCGGCGGTGGAGGCATTTCGCGCGGCCCCGGCCGGCACGCCGCCCGGACGTAACGGCGGCGGCCTCGAGATCGACGGCTCGCCGCACTTTCTCTCCGTCCACCTGCCGGATAAAGACGACCCGCTCTACGAGCGCCTGTCCGCGCTTCTCAGGGAACACGACTTCCGCCTCGAACATTCCAACGGCCGCTGGTGGCTGCGCGACCGCCACAAGGTCCTTTCGTTTCTCGCCCGGCACGAGCACAACCTTGCCCAAACCTACCGCGCAGAGTTCACAGGCAATTTCCAAGCCCGCTTCGCTGCCCGTGAGTGGGTGCGCTGGAAGGTGCGCGGCGAGTCCTCCGGCGACCACTTCGCCGTCTCCGTCGAGGCCGGGAGCGGCGCGCCCGATACCGAAACGATCCGGCGCGCCATCGCCTCTGGCCAGCCCTACATCCTTGCTCCGGACAAGGTTTTTCTCATCGACCTCGCCAGCCTCGAGCGGGCCGAGAAGGTGCAGCAGGCGCTTTCCGGCAATCCCTCGCGCCCGTTTTCGCCCGAGTTCCGCCAGACGCTCAAGACGCCGGCACTCGCCCCTGCCGAAAGCGCGCTCGAAGACGTCTTCGACGATGAGGAGATCGTCCTCCCCGAGGAATGGAAGGCGCGCACCGCCGCGCTGCGCTCCATCCAGCACCTCGCCACCCCTCCGTTGCCCGACGACCTCGCCAAGTGCCTGCGCGGCTACCAGATGATCGGGGTGGCGTGGATGTGGCACCTCGCCCGCAACGGCCTTGGCGGCGTCCTCGCCGACGAAATGGGCCTCGGCAAGACACCGCAGGCGCTCGCCCTCCTCGCCGCCGCGCGCTCCGACGCCGGTCGACGGCAACCGTCGCTCGTCGTCTGCCCGGCCAGCCTGCTCGAAAACTGGCGGCGCGAGGCGGCGCGCTTCACGCCCGCCTTTTCCGTCTTTATCCACCACGGCAACAACCGCCTCGAATCGCCGGAGGACGCCGCCCGTTACGACATCGTCCTCACCTCCTACGGCACCCTCACGCGCGACGAAGCGCTCTTCAATGCCACGCCGTTCCGCCTTGCAGTCGCCGACGAAGCGCAGCATATCAAAAACCGCCGCACGCAGGCCGCCAAGGCTCTGCGGCGCGTGCGGGCCGACGCCCGTTTCGTTCTCACCGGCACACCTGTGGAAAACAGTGTCGATGACCTCCGCTCCCTCTTTGCCTTTGTTCTCCCCGGGCACCTGCGCCCCCTGCCGCCCGGTCTGCGGGGCGACGACAAGCGCTGGCACGACAACGAGGATATGCGCCGCGCCGCCCCCTACATTCTCCGCCGCAGCAAGCAACTCGTTGCTCCCGAGCTGCCCGAAAAGCTCGAGCAGACCGTCTTCTGCGAAATGTCCGCCGCGCAGGCCCGGCTCTACGCCGCCGTGCGCACCCGCACCGAGCAGACCATCGCCGAGCTGGAATCCACCGGGGCTTCCGAGGGCCGCATCCGCATCGCCGCGCTCGCCCAGCTCCTGCGCCTGCGGCAGGTCTGCGCCGAGCCCCGCCTCCTCGAAGACTCCCTGCGCCCGCGCGATTCCGGCAAACTCCTCGCCTTCCGCGAACTGCTCGAAGAAGCCGTCGACGGCGGGCACCGCATGCTCGTCTTCTCCCAGTTTGTCTCCGTCCTCACGCACCTGCGCGCCTTCCTCCAGGAAAGTGGATACACCTACAACTACCTCGACGGCTCCACCCGCGACCGCCAGGGCGAGGTCGACCGCTTCAATATCGATCCTTCCGTCCCCGTCTTCCTCATCTCCCTCAAGGCGGGCGGCTCCGGCCTCAACCTCACCGGAGCCGACACCGTCGTCCACTTCGATCCGTGGTGGAACCCCGCCGTCGAAGCCCAGGCCACCGACCGCGCCCACCGCATCGGCCAGACGCGCACCGTCACCAGCTACAAACTCATCATGGCCTCCACCGTCGAAGAACGCGTCCTCGAACTCCAGCGCACCAAAGCCGGCATCCTCCGCGACCTCCTCGACGAATCCGCCGCGCAGTCCGCCACCGTCTCCCTCAAGGACATCAAAAACCTCGTTGCCGCGATGTAGCGCCCAACTGCGCCTCCCGCGGGATCTCCATCGTCGGCCACGGCGTAGAAGTCGACGGCACAATCGACTGCTGAGCCCATTGCGCCGAAGCAAGCTGCGCGGACGGCGTGGTCGACCTTCGAAGAGCAAAACGGAGCACGGACTTTCCAGTCCGTGTCGGACGGGGGCGCGGAATCAAATCGGAGCACGGACATTCCGTAAGGAAGTTGCCGTGGAGCGTGACACAGACATTCGTGTCTGTGTACGGATTGCCTGTAAACAGGCACGCATGCCTGGTTCCATACAGTGTGGCATGGCAAACAATTCGCTGCCGCCTCCCAGGCGGTTTGCCTCTTGAATCTCCGCGGGAAGATCCGCTACGTAGTCGATCCCGTGGCCGCGGAATTCTTCCGTCAATGGAGATTCGACTCAACCCGCTCAATCCATTGGCGTAAATACCCGCTTATCTTAGGGTTCGTCAAAAAATAAGTGTAGCAAAGTGGAGGTTTTTTCGGGATTCT
>JAFIGH010000131.1 GCA_020831525.1 Opitutales bacterium | reverse complement strand
ATTTCATGTGGTTCACCAGGGCGCGCCCGGGATGTTGGCTCCTGTAAAAGAATCCTGTCGAAAAGCCTCTCCAACCGGGATTGCACAGGAGGAAGCAGAGGTAGCGGAGGGATTTTGCCGCTTCCGAAGACTTCGGTGGGTCGCGCAGCGGGGGGAAGCGTCCGGGGTTCAGCGTTGAGGCGTTCGGGGTCCGGGGGAAGCCACGTTGCGATGGCTGACGGGGGATGGTCAGCCAACCATTCGCCGTAGCCAGAAGGTGTGACTTCTCCGAAGAAACTTGGTCTCTCGGAGTTTTTCCGCACTTTGACTACGGTAGAAGCAATCGCGGAGGTATGACCTACAAGTCTTTGGGTTCCAAACCCGTATGCTTCGAGATGCGGGAAAGCATGCGGGGGCCGATTTCTTCGCCATCGTGAAAGGCAAATACATAATCTTCCCAACCTTCTCTCGACAGAACCGTATGGGACCCGCTGCCTTCTCTTTTCACTCTCCAGCCGATCCTTCTCAAAGCCTTCAAAACCGCACGAGCTTTACGGAACCCCACTGGCTCATGAGGCAATCGAAAACAAGGCATCAAGTTCGGGAATGCGGTCACCGTGATCGATCCGGTCCGCAATGACCCGAAGCGCGAGAGATTCAGCTTTGCCGCCCGCCTCTGCCATTGATCGACCATAGACCAAAACCCCCGGTAAATCCGCTACCTCCGCGATCCAACGCCCGTCTGCTTCACGTTCCACTCCAATTTTCATTTTTTCTACTGTATAGTTTGGGGATCAAATGTCCACCACGCTCCGCCCGATTTGCGCGTGAATTCGCGTGCTCCGTGATCGGAGGGCACGGCGGGGTTCGGCGTTCGGCGAAGATGTCGGCAGAACTTTTCGGCGGGTTGCGCATTCGGTGCTTCAATGCGGCATGGTCGACCCAGTATGTTCGTACAATGTCAGCTTCTACGACAACAGAGTCAACGCGCCCGGAGGGACCGGTTTCCAGAAAATCCGGACCACACCCCGGACTTATTGAGAGTTCACCGGCGAGGCGCCGATAGTCTTGCCGGGACATGTGATCGCCCGAATCCATGGCTTCGAAGGAATCATCAAGGCTTTTGCGAGAGAAAACGAACATTCCAGCGCGCCTACGCTGCCGCCCTTGGTCGGGTGCGCGCCGGGCGGGCAAAACCAATGGGGAGAAATGCTGAAAAGCTGAAAGGCGGAGATGCTGAAAGGCGGACCTTTCGGCGGGCTCTGGCCAGGTGGGCCGCGCGGGCACGGCGAGAACGAGTGGATGGCAGGGATTTCAGATTGTTCAAGAAAAAATGAACATGGGGCGTCACCCTGGCTCCGTAACGCCCGGGAGCCGGTGGTCGTCGTGGTGGCAGCGGCGAGGTTGGACGGTTCGTTCTCTTTGCGGAAGCAGCGCTCCCGACGGCCGGGACGGGCAATGCGGCGGAAGGTCGCGTGCGTGGGCAGCGGCCGGCGCTTCACCAAAAGAAGTAATTGATCCGCGGATTGAGGTATTGCGTGGAAACCGGCTCGAACGTGACGCGCCAGACGTGGGCGTAGCGGTTCCATTCGCCGGGGACGATTCCGTTGAAGACGACTTTCGGACGCCGCGGTCCGGCCCAGCGGCGGGCGGCGAGGCGCTCTTCGAAGAGACGTTGCCCGGCTTTTGTCGCGAAAAACATGGCCCGCCGCTCAAAGGTGTTTTCCAAGGCGTCGACTTTCTCCTTTGCGGCGAAGCCGCCGCGGCGCTCGAAGGTTGCCACGGCCGTTCCATGGCTGAGCATCTCATCGTAGGCCCCGGCCGTTGCTTCAGCGAGGGTGGCGCCCGCGCCGTGCCCGTAGAGCCGCAGTCCGCTGTCCGGCAGATCGCGGTAGACAACCGCCACCGAAAACGGTCCCAGCCCGTGCTCCAGTTCAAGAACACGCACGTCCGCCCACGGGCTGGCGCGGCCCACGGCGTCGAGACGGCCCTCCCACCACGAAAAGAGCACGAAGCGCTCCAGTGCCTCCAGTTCGGCGCGGTCCCGTGCCCGCCAAGGCACAAGTCCGGGAAACGCCGACATGCCGTTCGAGGTCGGATCGATGTCGAAGCCGTAGTGAACGCGGTCGGCTTCCTCCCCTTTCACCCGGAAGGCCCAGCGTTCCATCGCCTCCGAGATCGCCTTGAAGCGCGCCACCATCCGCGAAGCGTCCATCCCGTAACCGTCCGCATTGCTGTAGATCGTGTTTTCGACGGGGGGCGGCAACCGCGCCGGATCGAGCCACACGCTCGCGCCGAAGAGAGGCTTCGCCCCGCCGGGCATCGGCCAGATATCCATGGAGGCCACCGGACCGCCGTCGGCCACCCCGATGCGCGCATAACGCAGCGGGCTGAGGTTCACCGCGGCGAGCGCGGACCGGACGGGCCGCACGCAGCGGCGCCAATACGCGCCGACTCCGCGACGGGGCGGATCGACCCACATCGTCGCGGGCGACTGTCCGGGCATGATCATCGTGTCGTCCATTGCCGCCTTGTTCCGCTGTTTGCCAACAAAAAACCCGCCCCGCATGATCCCATGCGGGCGGGTCGTGGAAAATCATCTACACATGTACCCGGGAGAAACTGAAAAACTCAACCGGGCGTGAGGGACAGGCTCACTTAAAATCCCGGTGGTAGCAGGGAAGCTGTGCGCAGCCAAGGGACGAACCGGACCGCGATGCATTGAAGTCACGGTGGTAGCAGGGAAGCTGCGCGCAACCCAGCGAAGACCCGGACCGCGATGCGTTGAAATCGCGGTGGTAACACGGCAGTTGAGCGCAACCGAGCGAGGACGTGGATACATCCTCACCGGTGATTGCCGTCGACGTTCCGACCATTTCATCCATGCGTTCCGCAGCTTGCGTCATGCCGCAGGCAAGAAACAGGCTTGTCATTGATCCCAAAGCGAAGATTCTCAGTTTTTTATTCATCGGGTTTAACAATACCGTGCGGAAATTCATTTGTGAACATTTAGCGGAGCCCATCTTTGGGGCGGGAATACACCGTCTAGCGGGTACGTTTTTTACGTTTTGGGCCTTTATACCTATATTCGGCGAGCTAAACCGGGACAAATTCGCTGATCCGCTGAGCGGGAAACCCCATATCCAGTATTTTGATACAGCGGAAGCGGACCTTGCCGGATTCATTCTCGCCTTGGCGGAAGACTCGCAGGGCCGGATTTTCGCCGGGGGGACGACGCTGCAGGTCTATGACGGAGCGACGTGGCAAACCCATACCCTCGACCTGCAAATCATCACCGCGTTGTTCGTCGACAGCGAGGACCGCGTCTGGGTCGGCAGCGTGGATGACATCGGCTATCTGGAGAGGGACGAGAACGGAGGGAAGGCGTTTGTATCCATAGCGGACGGACTGCCCGAAGAATCGAGAAACTTTAATCAGGTATGGAGTATATATGAGACCGACAGCGGAGTCGCTTTCGTAGCCAATGACTCGCTCTTGCTTTGGGGAGGAGGCGAACTGACAAGCCTCCCCGTTTCCGATGTGGGGCGACGCCTCTTTTCCCAACAGTTACAGGACCAGCTATACTTGTTTACGATCGGCAAGGTTTGGATGCTTGATGGAGAGACGCTTGTCGGGCTCGATGTCACTTCCGCCCTCGAGGACACCTTGATTTTGTGGATCGGACGCGATGCCGACGGAAATCTCTTGTTCTACACGGACAACGGGATCATCCGCGCAAATGACGGCGCACCGACCAAAGTCCGCGACGGAGACCTGATCGGGATGCTGGAGGCGCGGCCGCTGGGTTCGGTTTCCCGGATGAAGGACCTCACGATCATCCCGACCCTTGAGCATGGTCTTTTGTTTTTCAAAGACGACGGCGACATGGTTTCGCGCTTGGAACTGGAACACCCCATGCGCACCCTCACGGCCTTTCTCCACGACAGCCACGGCGACCTTTGGCTTGCCGGCGAGGGGCGGATCGCAGTGGTCCGGCAGCCCGGCCGAACCTGGACCTACCGACAGCAAGTGCCCGACGGTTTTTCCGCGGCGGGCGATTTCGTGTTCCGCGAGGGAGCGCCCGTCGTGGTCGCCGACGGACGGGTGTACGCGGGGAGTGCCGGGAGCGAGGGCCTGCGGTTCACCGCCACCCCCCTTTCGCGCTATGCCTTCAGCGCCACTTTTTCGGATTCGTCCCTTGTCTACAGCGGATTCAGCGGCGTCTTCATGATCGATGAGGAAGGCGTGGAAACCCGTCTTGTAACCGACTACGACGATGTGCCCCGCATCCGCCCCACGGACCACCCGGAGTGGTATATCTACTCGACACGTACCGACCTCAACGCGGTCCGCATCCGCGGGGGCACCGTGCTCGAGACCCACCACCTCTTCCGCGCGCCCACTCCGCTCACCGAATTCCACCTCTTTGGTAAGGATATTTGGGTACGGACGATCCGGAGCGGCCTCATCCGCCTCGAACTCTCGGGAGATTTCCACACGGCACGTTTCCTCGAAGTCTACGACGAGCGCAACGGACTCTCCATGCAGGGCGACGCGCGCGAAATCGCCATCTCCCGCGACCGTGTTTTTGTCCTCGAAGGAACGACGGCGAAGTGGCTCGATCAGCGGGCGCGGCGTTTTCAGCCGGTGAGCCTTCCGTCCGGCACGCAGGCACAGGCGATCACGGCCTTCGGCGAAAGCGGATCCTTTCTCGCCGTCCTCGGGCAGACGTACGGCCCGGCCGGACGGGCGCACACCCTCGCGCGCCTTGATCCAAAGGGACGCGCGGAAGACGGTTGGACGGTGACCCCGCTGGCCGTCGCGGGCCTCGACAGCATCGGCGCGGTGCGGCGCCTCGCCCTTGACACCTACGAAGGAACCACCCGCCTGTGGATCGGCGGAACCGGCGGCCTGCTTATGACCTACGCCGACACGCTCGAACCCGTCGGACCGCCCCCGCCGGTCATCCTGAGGCGCATCGTGCACGAGGGCAGAAACCTTCTCAACTGGCCTGCCAGTGACCGGCCCAAGCGGTTCGCCTACCGGGAAGGCAACCTTGCTTTTGAATTCGGACACCCGCGGATGTCGCCGCCCATGCCCTACCGCTACGAAATCCGTATCGACGGTCTGGACGACAACTGGCGCGAGCCGATTGACCGGCCCGGATGGGAGCTTGCCGGCCTGCGTGAAGGCAACTACACCTTCCAGGTGCGGCTGCTCGCCCCGAACGGCGAACGCGGAGCGGCGGCATCGTACGCCTTCCGCATTCTTCCGCCGTGGTACCGCTCCGCCTACGCCTACACTTCGTACGTCTTTCTCATCGGCGGCGCGTTCTGGACGTTCTACTGGTGGCGCTCACGCATGAACCGCATCCGCACGCAGCAGCTCGAGCACCTCGTGAAGGTGCGCACGGGCCAACTGGAGATGGCCAACGCGGCGAAGAGCGAGTTCATCGCGAATATGAGCCACGAGCTGCGCAACCCGATGAACGGCGTCGTCGGTATCAGCGAATTACTTACGCTCAGCCCGTTGCGCGACGAACAGCAGGAGATGGTCAACTCGCTGCGCGCCTGCGCGCTGCACCTCAATCAGATGATCGGCGATGTTCTCGACTTCTCAAAGATTGAAGCCGGGCAGATCGATCTCGACAACCGCCCCTTCCGCCTCTCCGGGCTGATCGACGAAGCCTACTCCGTGAGCCAATGGGAAGCCGAACGGATCGGCAAACCGATCTCCAAGCAGTTCGGCGCGGTACACGACCTCGTCCTGCTCGGCGACGCCTCCAAGATCCGTCAGATCCTTATCAACTTCCTCGGCAACGCTATCAAATACGCCGTGCCCGGCGAAATCACGCTGCGCGTGGAGTTGGAAACCCTCGTCAGCGACCGCGCCCGCGTGGCCTTCCACGTCTCCGACATGGGCCCCGGCATCCCGGAGCCGGACCGAGCGCGCCTCTTCGAAAAGTTTTACCGCACGCGTGACGCCCGTACGAGCACCATCCGCGGCACAGGTCTGGGGCTCGCCGTGTGCAAGCAGTTCGCCGACCGCATGGGCGGCGACATCAGTGTCACGGCCAACGAGTTCGGGGGATCGACTTTCTCCTTCGTCGTATCCCTCTTCGTCGACGAGGAGGCCTCTCTCGAAGAACCGGAAACCCGCGAACTGCGCGACTTCGCCGGTTGCGCCGCGCTCGTCGTCGACGACATGGACTACAACCGCCTCGTCATGGCCGGCATGCTCGAAAAGCTCGGCATGCACGTCGACGGCGCGGAAGACGGCGGCGGCGCCTTGGCAAAACTGCGCGGGCGCGAGTTCGACTTTGTCTTCCTCGATTGGGAACTGCCCGACATGAGCGGTGTGGATGTCACCCAGCGCTACCTCTCCACCAAACCGCGCAATCCCGCCCGCATCTTCGCGACGACGGCCTACTCCACCCGCGAAAAGTTCGCCGAGTGCCGCGCCGCCGGAATGTTCGGATTTCTCGCCAAGCCGGTGACGGAGGCGAAACTGCGCGACGCCCTGCGCACCGTCCCGGCACCTGTCACGGAGACGGCAGATACGGTCGCTCCGCCGCCCATGCAATTCGACCTCTCGGGCCTGGAAATGATTTCCCGCGGCGATCCGCAACGCCTGCGGGAACACGTCGCGCGCTACCTCTCGGCCCTAGGAGATGAGTCCGCGCAACTCCGCGAATACCTCGAACAAGACGACAGCGAGGGCGTGCGCAAGTGCGCCCACCGCCTGCTCTCCCACTTCGCCATCCTCAGCGCCCACGGCATCATGGAAGTGACCCGGCAGATACACACCCACGCGCGCAACGGCAACCTCGATACCGCGCGCGAGATGATTTTTGCCTACGACCGCGCCGAAAAGGAACTACGCAACGCCCTCGAGAGCGAGTTTGAGGTGACCACTGCCTGAACATCGGAAGCGGAGCCGCCGGCCGTTGACCGGACCGCTCCAGCCACCCGCGGACGAAGCCCGCCGCCTACATCCAGCTCACGCGCGAGAACCCGTGCTTGAGCGCGTAGCGGATCAGCTCGGGCGTGCTGGAGACGCTCAGCTTCTGCATGATATTGCGCCGGTGCCCTTGCACCGTCTGGGCGGACAAGTCATACTTCTTGGCGATTTCCTCGTTGCGCATCCCTACGCCGAAATAGCGCAGCAGTTCCTGCTCACGCTGCGTGAGGATTTTCGGAAAGGCCTTCGGATCAGCCAGCTGGCTCAGGTTGGCCTGGTGAACCGAGGCCGCGTAGAACGGCCGCCAATCCAGAACTTCCCGGATGGCGTGCTCCAGTTCCTCAAGACCCTGCTTTGTCTTGTCGACAAATCCAAAAAGCCCCGACCGCAAGACACGGTAGAACGTGAAATCGTCGCACTGCGAAGAAACCGCGAGAATGCGCATCTTCGGATTGATCCCGACAATCTTCTCCGCGAGTTGCATTCCGTCCATGTCCGGCAAGTCGAGATCGAGGAGAACCACGTCAATCCGTTCCCCCTCCGCCTCGAACACCCGCAGGGCCTGTTCCCCGGATTCCTCCGCGGCGATAATCTCCGCCCCAATGCGGTCGCGGACAATCGTCGCGACCACTTCACGAAACATGAAGTGGTCTTCCACAATTAAAAATCCAGCCGGCCTGTCTGATCCTGTCTCCATGCGTACCTCAATCTTGGCATGCGGTATTCCCCGTGAACGGTCAAGACTCCACACAGATTCGGCACACTTTTTTTACACAGCGTAAAAATCCGGGAGGCTGGCCCCCGGTGCGGGCGGCACGGATCCGTGTTTCGGTGACGCTCCCGCGGGCCTACCGACCGCAGGATACCTCCGGAACAGGCTCTGCTCAAGGCCACCTCCGTGCACCGGCGCTCTCAGCCCCGGCCGAAGAGGAGTTCGAGTTCAGAAACATCCTCCACTTTTGCGAGGGCTGCGACGGAAATGCCGGCGCGTTCCGCCGCATCCTCCACGACGCCCGTCTCGTCCAGCAGAGCTTCGAGGAAGCGGGTCTGCGCGCGCTTCAACAGCCCGGTCAAGTCGACCGGCTCGCAGTCAGCCGGAAGGACGTCGCGGAAACATATCTCCATGCCGTCCCCGTCGCTCTTCTCCACCGGCTGCGGCGCGCGCCGCAGCAATGCCTCGAACAACCGCAGGCTGCAGCCGAGCTGGCGCGGCGCACCCTCCCAATCGTAGCCGAGGACCGCCCGCGCCAACTCCGACGGAAACGGATCCGTTCGCCCGGCGGACCGCCACACGGCGAAAAAAGCCGCCGCGATGTCCTCCAATCGTTCCGATACAGGCGGAAACGGCACCACCGTCACTGGCAGCACCGCCGTTTTGTCAAACCAGCCCGCCGCGCGGGCCACCGGCTCCGACGCCACGATCAGAATCCGCTCCACCGCCTCCGCCGCAGATCCCAGCGCGCCAAGGACATCCTCCAGCGCCATCGGCGAATCCACCGTGACAGCAAGCAACGGAAGCTCCGCTCCGGCCCCCGCCACGTCTTCGCGTGCGAGTGGTCCGGCATCCGCGGAAATCCGCATTACGGGAGAATCCTCGGACGCGCCGAACCATTCCGCCGCCAACCCCGCCAAACGCGGCACGTGGACAGCCTCGTCGACCGTCACGGCAACGCGTTTCTCCTTCGCCAACGCAGTGCGCAAGGCGTCGAGAGCGGAACGCGCCACCGCCGACGCCACCGGAAACTTCACCGCGCCAACCGTCGTCCGCACGGGTGCGGCGGCCTTGCCCCGCACAGACACCGGGGCTCGTCCCGCCTCCGCGCCCTGCCGCAGAAAGCGCTTCACCTGGGCGAGGAACGCATCCCGCACGACGGGCTTCTCCATGACAAACGTGACCCCGATGTTGGCCACCCGGACCATCTCCGGTGTGCCCATTTTTCCGGAAACAAGAATCACCGGTAGATCCGGGCGCACGGCGCGGGCGCGCTCGATAAACTCCGCGCCGTTCATATCCGGCATCTCAAAATCCGCCACCACAAGGCGCACCGCGTCTCCCTTCACCCGCTCAAGAGCGGCCTCCGGAGAGTCGGTCACTTCTCCGGGCAGCCCCTCCGCCTCCAGCATGGTGCAGAGCTGCGCGGCGTAGTTCACATCGTCGTCCAGAAGCAATATATAGCTCACTCTTCGTCCTTGGTTACCGTCCCGAAAACGTCCGGATTCACCTTCAGCCACTGCGCCGCGAGCTTCGCGTCCCCGCCGCTCAACAGCATCGCCGCCCCGAGCGCCTCGGCCCGGCGCCGCCGGAGCCGTTGTTCCAGCAGTCCCGCGCCCGAACCGCCGCCGGCCGCGGCACCGGCCGCCCATTCCGTCTCGAAGTGCCCGCGTGTCAGACGCGTGCCGCCACAGCGCTCCACCGCGGCGCGAAGCCGCTCGTCAAGCTCCTCTTCGTTGCGCTCGAAGGGCAGCTCCCGCAGAAAGGCCACTGCCGAATCATCCAGCACCACACCGGGGACCATCGCCCCGAGACGGTCCTGCGCGAGCAATTCGATATCCTCGCGGATTACCCGCAGCGGGGGGACTGACATTTCGTTTGCGCCCAGAAAAACATAGAAATCCTCGTCCACCGCACCTTCGTCGTAGAGGGTGTCAACCGGCTTCGGAAAGAGAAAGATCAAGCGCGCCTCGAAGTCCGCGGTGCCTTTGTCGACACCGTCCATCCACGCGTACAAGGTGCAGCGCTGTGTCTCCGTCAGCTTCTCCGCCTCGCGCACCACTACGGTGGCCCGAGCGTATCCCTCCGCCCTCCGGCCGCGCACGGCCCCGTTCAACGCCGAGCGGTCAAGGTCCTCCGGTCCCAGATATACCGGCGGCGCCTCCCTCCGGTCGGCCCCCACAAAGGCATCGCAAAGCCGCGCAAAGTCAGTGCCCGCCTCGCCGACGATGCTCAGCGCGCGCGAAAACCCGGTGAAACCTTTCGCTTTGCGCACAAACGCCTCGCTCTGCGGCGATTTGCCCGGAAAGAGCCAGAAAGCATGCGGCGCCCGCACTTTTCCCTTAGATTCGGATTCGCCACCGTCCGCTTTCCCGGACGGCTCTTCCCGGCCCGGAGAGTCCCCTGCGGCAGGCGCGCCGTGCCCCTCCGCTTTCGTCGGCGCAACGTTGTCTCCGAGCAGTTCCGATGTCTTGCTCAGGAGCGAAAACACGTTCATCGGCTTCGAAAAAACTCCGCCCACGCCGTTGGCAATGAGTTCGCGCACAGTACTGCTCTCGAGGTAACCGGACACCATGATGATCGGTGTCTCTGTATCCTTCGCACGCACCTCCTGGATGAATTCAAGCCCGGTCATCCCCGGCATCCGGTAGTCCGTCACGACAAGGTCCACGGCCTCACGCTGCAATACGGCAAGGCCCTCCATCGCCGTGCCTACAGCCGTCACCCCGTAGCCGGCCTGACGGTAGACCTCGGACAACAGCACGTTGAACTGCGGCTCGTCGTCTACAATGAGAATGTGCTTGTTCATGAACTGCGCGATATAAACCGATACATGTCCACGGATGCCGTGAACGCCATACAATTTTCAGTTATAGGCTGACCACCTGAGTAAGCAAGCCGCAATCACCCTATTCTGTCCGGCAATTGGCAAAGACTCCGTCGCATACCGCGCCCTCGGCACGCAAGCCGCCTCCCGCAATCCCGCCACAACCGGCAGACGTCAAATAATTTATCTTGTAGATATTATATTGTCTATTTTTATCTATGAATTAGAATAATTCTTATTATATCTAATAAATTAATTTTGGGCTTGCGTCGCCTGTGGGTGGCTGGAGAATCTACATTTGTCATGGCCTACCATTTACGAATCAAGAGTTCTCACCGGGCGGCGTTCCACTGTGTCTGCCGCGTCACGCGGCAGCTCGGGCTGCTGGGCGGGCCGGAGCGCGACGCGCTGGCGGCGGCGATGCGAAAGGCGGCGGCGTTTTCGGGCGTGGAACTGCTGGCCTACTGTGTGCTCTCCAACCACTTCCACCTCCTCGTGCGCGTCGACCCCAAGGCGCGCGAGTGCGGCGACGAGGAACTGCTGCAACGCTTCCGCGCCCTCT
>JAFIGH010000024.1 GCA_020831525.1 Opitutales bacterium | reverse complement strand
TTCCGGCATGGAAAGCTCAGCATGTTTCCATGAAAATCTCCGAAGAACCAGAAATGTGTTGGCCGGAATTGCCAATGGCCCCGTTTTTTTGCTACCGGTCAGTGCCTTTGGAGAAAGTGAGATTGTCGAGAAGATTTCAGGGGGTGATAGAATTGAACGACCGGTAATCCGGAACAATCTCCTTCCGTCCTTTGGCTTGGAGGATACCTTGGGCATGATGGTCCAAGCCATACGTGATGAATATCAAAAGCAGACAGAGCGTAGATTGGAGGAAATGAAGAGAGAGGTGCTGGATCTCCCTGTTTTACTCTTCAACGAAGAAAGTGTGCGCAAAGTCGAATCCCTGCAGGATGAGGCGAGTTCCTTGCGGCGTGAGATTCAAAGCAATTCCGGCATGGAGGCAATGCTGCCGACGATCATGGACGAATTGCAGGAGATTGTGTATGATGCCAGCAGTCGACTCGAACTTCGGAAATTTATCCGCATCGGTCTCATCAGAAGCAGGAATTACGGGGCTACTGTCTTGGCTCTTTTATTGGTAAGCCTTCTCGTCGGGGGAATCATAAAGAACCGGATATACGTGACGCCGATCTCGCAGGCACGGCAAGATCTGGAGTATTTTATAGAAAACAAATCAAATCAAGTTCCCGACGAAAGTGTCCGGCAATCGGTGGAACGTATTAACCAGGAGCCGGCCATCTATGCGTCGATCTGGCCGTGGCCACGTTCCCCCATGCGAGAAAGCGAAAAGGAACAGCTCCTGCGAGAACTGCATCGCGTAAGCCTTGCGAGGACTAAGCGGGTCATAGCTCAAATGCCACTGGATACCGATCATGAAGATCACATCCGCGCGACATCCCGACTCGCCACCGCATTGGGTCATGATGGCGATTCAATCTCGGTGGAATTAATGACTGAGTGGTGGAACCTCTTGAAATGCGTGGCTGAGGAGCTATCTAGAGAGAGTTCGCCCGCAAAAGAAAAATTTTCCACCCTGCGGGCGATTGTGGAAGATAGCTTTCCCCGGCGCCGTCGAGAAGATGATGTAATGCAAGAGCGATTGCGCCATATCGGGGAGGCCTTGGAGACCGGCCGCGAACGTCGGGAGTGGCTGCAAAACTGGGCCAACTTCAGAGAATATCTGAGTAGTTCCGACATAAAACAAGCTTGTGATTATGTTTCTGCTCTGTTGACTGGCGGGGAAAACCTTACTCCCGGCCTTCAGGACCGAATGAACGAGGAATTGAAGGCCGCCCTCCTGGATACGGTGAACCAAGCCCTTCGACTTTTTGAATTTGATTCGCGCATTCGGGAATTACGAGATCTCGAAAGGAGATTTGAGCGCCAAGCACAATGGGAATGGTTAACAAAGGATATCGCGCACGCAATAGAATTAATTAGGCAGGCGCATGACGATTTTCAAGCTTACTCTAAAATACGGGATGATCCATCGAGAGCAATAGCTGAGGAATATCTGCGAAGCTCCAACCCCAACCTCAAACAGCCCTTCATGCAAGGTTTCGTTAAACAGTGGCTAAGGGGGGATTATCATGGTCGTCTGCAAGTAAAACTGCGAGGGAACGGTTCGCTCGGTAATGCCGATGAGATTGATTTGAGGGTCTTTTTGGAGGGTTCGGAGCATGGAAGGATTACAGATACAAAGGCTCTTGATAATTGGGTTGATGTGGGACCTGAAGTGATTGCCCGGGATTCAGAGATGTTTAGATTATCTTACCATATCCGATCTAGAACAAACCCCACTTTTTGGGGAATGCGCTATTGGTTTTCCAGTTCAAACGATGACAAATCCAGCGAACGGGAAATATCAGTGAGAGTTCTTCGCTCTACTCACGACGGAATAAATGTTTCCTCCACCGATGGAGGAACAAAGGTTGCCCTTCGTCTAAGAGAAACCGATGGATTTGGAAGACCCCCCGACGAATGGAAGGGTCAGTATCATTCTTTTCGAGGTGACTACTAGTCTTAAATCTGCATGGGATCTTCCTTTTCAACACCTTGCCTGATTCTAGAAACTCCGCGATCACGGGGGGGGCAAGGGTATATTTTAGTGGTCAGTAGCTGTGCCCCGAACCGAGAGGAAGTTTTCGAAGCCCTGCAAAGAATCAGGTCGGGGAACAGGGATATCTATCCCTGTGTGAGTCGGCGGGTAACGCACAAGGAACCTTGTGGAACCACCCGAGAAGGTACGGAAACCCTCCTTCTGTTGACCCCCGATGGAACACAGTGGAGTCACGAAGACAGGTTGAATATCCGGACTGCATTGCAGAGTTATCTGATTAACGAGATCGACAAATGGATCAACGGAGAGGGAGTCGGTGGAGGTCGCGAAGGTCCCCTTTTTTCACGCGACCCGCGGATGGATAGCCTGCTTGAGCGGTTAAATCTACCCATTTCCCGAACGATGCACGCTGGTGCCGGGTCCTCTCCCGCCGAAGTGGAAATGCATTGTCCGAACGATGTCTGCCCAAATGCCGGTGGAGAGACTAAGCAAATCCTTATCGTAAAGTCTGCCCCGAAAATAAAAACACGTCGGATTGTGCTTCCGGGATTACTTGCGGTCGTCTGCCTTATCCTCATAATCCTATTGGTTCGGCATTTGGTCCCGGGGAATTCAGGATTACAATCAGATATTGCTCTACAGGAAGAAAGGTTGGGAGAAGACCAGGGTGAGGCAAGCCTTTTGACTGTGGAAGAGGTTAATATGGATTGGGAGAGATTTCTTCAAAACCTAAGAGACGGCGAATTTGACGCCGCTGCAAAATCCTTCAGCGTTTTAAACAAGGAACATCTTTCTGATCTTGATGAACAAATTGAGAGACTGCAGTTAATTTTGAAGAAAATAATCAACGATTCCAAAGCGGACAATGAGCTGAATCTACGAGAGGGATTGAGAAAAGTCAGGGGAGTTGAGGATTTTGACGCAGAGGATCCAACCAGAATTGAGGATAAGATTCTTGAAGCGCTAAATCGAATTAATTAGAAGATTCATTTTTTTATAATGCGCCGAAAATTTAAATACAGGAATCGACGACCTTAATTAAAATACTACATGAAGGCACTTGTTATGGCAGTTTATTTTATGACGCGGAAAGTGGTTTGTATCTCACTGTTGCTGCTCTTTTTCGCTGGTTTGCTCGTATTTTTTTCGATGCCTTCGGGTTGTGTCACTAAGCAACAACCTGCGCCAATGCATCCGCCGCAGGAATTGGTGAGTTGGTCAGAATTTTTGTACGATCAATCTGACGACGAACAACTACAAAAAGCTGCAGCGTTTCTTCTCGAAGTTAAGGGCATTCATATTTTATATGAAAGAGTCGATACTCTAAGCGATCCTAATCTTTCTGCAATCCTTCGTGAAAATCCTCATCCTAATCGATTCGTTTTTCGTCCGAGTGAGATCGGCCTTTCGGACATGAGAAATATAACTGATCGGTTTGATTCTGTTGCGAGTTACAGGAATTTTATGTCTGAATTCACTACCCATTTGAATGAAATCCAGAACGGACTTGATGGATTGCCAGCTAATCCACTTTTCCCGGAGCTATTCGAGGCGTTTTCGGAAAGGAGGAGTCGAGAATTTTCTGTTTCAAGTAGAGGCCCTCACAACGAGAGAGTATTTCTTAGGCAAGACTATGTCTACTATGAACACATGGTTTGGTTTACCGAAATATTCAGGGAATCCGCGGGATCTTCGCGCTGGGATTTCTACCGTAATCATTTCCGGACCTCTCGCAGGGGTTCTCCGATCAGCGTGATTGAACATATTCAATCCCTTGATGACGTAGAATCCTACCGGTTCAGCGGATCTCATCCTGAGCGTAAACTCGCCGCCTTATTAACATATATCCGCGATGAATTTCCTCCAGCCGAAGACTGATCGAGGAGTGAGCCGGTCGTTTCTTTCCGTTTATCTTTCATTTTGTTCCTTCTCGTAGCAGGATGTAGCGATAACTTCCGGAATGCCGAAGCCGCAAACTGGAGAGAACCTCTTTCGCTAGAACTCCACCAAGGCGAAAAGGGTAAACACAATCAGGCACCATAAGCTGCCCCAGACCGTGGCTCGGGAGATGTCCTGCCCGACATCGGTGTTACTGGTTTTCGGCAAGCTTCCGCAGTAGTAGGCGATCATGGCCACGCCCATTCCGGAAAGGGAAAGTTTGGTGAAGTTCCAAAGAGTACCCGCGGGAAGAAATCCACCTTCCGCCCAGAGCAGGCGGAAGAATCCGCTTCGCCAAGAAAAGACTGTTTCTTGGGGAAAGGTCAGGAGATATCCCATGAGAGAACCTGTCGAAGCCATGGCGAAGGCCAGCAGGTGGAGCAGAGGAAGGCCGATACCAAAACCGATCAATGCGGGGAGCAGAAGATAAGTTTCCGGATTGGTCCCCATGGTCCGCATCACCCCAATCTGCCCGCCATAGGCACGGTTTCCAATATCGGCAGCGAGAGCGGAGCCGCATTTGGCAGCGACTAAAAGCGCAGCTAGTAGAGGGATAATCACCCGGTAGAGGCCAAATCCACTACCGCTCAATAGCTCGGGCACTAGAATGGTTTGCAAATGGGGCGACGGCTCAAGGGCTCCCACCGAGAAATATAAGCTGGAGAAGCCCACCAATATTCCTGCCACCGCAAGGTAAATGAGAGATGACACTCCCCAGACCATCCCTCCGAAATGCCGTAGAAAAAGGGCCAGCCAACCGGGCTTGACCTTCTCCTCTCCCCTCAGGCCAAGAGCGATCTGTGCTGGAACGCTTCCAAACCACCACAGGGTCCTGCCCCATTGAGCCATCTTTCGCTCCCAAAGAGGCGGTGGTTGGTCTTCTTCGGCATCCACGGGCGAGCGCAAAAAAAACGACGGCGCTAAATCCTCGCCCGGCCCCCGGGTTTCCAGGATGCGATTCTTCAGCAAGACGATTGTGTCCGCAGCCTCCGGATGATTCCACTCCAGATCATGAGTTACCACCAGCACCGAAACCCCTGTGCGAGCCGCTTCTCCCACCACCTTGATAGCTTCTGCCCGGCTCGCGGGGTCCAGACCACTGGTAGGCTCATCAAACAATAGAACACGGGCATTTCCGACCAATGCCCGCGCAATAGCCACCCGCTGTCTCTGTCCGCCGGAGAGCGGAAAACGCCATGTCCCATCGATACCAAGAGAGTCCCTTGCCCATTTCATCGCCCGTTGGCCTTCCTCTCTCTCCCCACGCGGCAAGTGATCATAGGCAAAGGAGAGATTCTTGCGTGCTTCTCCAAAATCCTCAAAAACAGCTGATTGCTGGGGGACTACTCCTACGCGAAGCCGAGAGAGAGGCTGTTCTCCTTGGTCGCTTCGCAACACGACATGACGGTCCAAATCTGCTAAACCATAAAGCAGGGTGGACTTTCCTCCACCACTCGGGCCGAAAAAAACCGTAACCTTACCAGGTTGCAAAGGGAGGTTTCCCCCTTTAATCAACGTTTTTCCGGAGCGCTTCAATACAATGTTTTCAAGAATCATTGGATCTCCTGCACGGTCAAAGTGGTTTCCCCTGACAATTTTTCTCCGTCTGTTGCTTCCAACAAGGTAATGGCCGACTCACGGGCACCGAATAAAGTCCGGCGGGCAACCCAGAGCAAGCGAACATTAGGGGCATACTGGGGTCCGGGCCGAAGAATTTGGTCACGGTTCCAGAGGAAATCCTGCAGGGCTTCGCGAAAGTAAGGTTCCATGCTGTTCAGAAGCGAGTTGAGGGTTTCCTCTTTTTCAGGATCTGAAACAATCTCGCCGACCCATTCAGACCAAGGCCAAAGCCGTGCTTTGGCGACGACTACATCGACCATTGGCCCAACCCAAGTTCGTTCGATTCGTCGATGCTCTGCACGCGGAAGAAGGTGACTTCCCTCTTCCAAGGCAACGTCCACCAGCAGAGAACGGAATTGCGGGTCATCGGTTATCTCCCGAAAACTGGGCTGGGCCTTTGCAAACAGCTCCTCGAATACCTTCCGCCCAAGCTCTTCGGCCTCCTCCCGCAGAGCAGAATCGCGAAAGGCTGTGGAAACGATTTCGGAAATACTGTTCCGCAAGCGAACATCATTGATAAAATCTACATAAGGGCTGTAACTTGAATAACCGGGATGCCAAAATTGGGCCTGCCAACGAACTTCCTCTCGGAGTTGATGATTCGGAACCCGAAGCGAGAGGATGACTTCGCCTTCGTTATCGGAAAAACGTCCGACCTGCAGAATCATCCCTCTTTGTTCATCCAAAAGATAAACGTTTCCACGCCCAACGTTGCTTGGCATTCCGGTTGTTCTTACATCCACTCGCTGTGTGGACACTGAAGGTCTCTGCGCGCTGGCAAGAAGCCATACCGCACCGACTAGGAAGCACACTAGGGCGCTGAAAATCAGGCCGGTTTTGACAGACAGATCATGCCGTGGATATTGAACAGAACCTCGCATAAGCTTACTCCTTTCCGATATAGACCTCCCATGCAACACTATATTGGACTCAAAACGGTTTCATAGACGGTCGGTGAGGGAGGGGAAAAGTGGTAAGCATTGGTCTGGTCGTTTTCCCGGAAAGGTCCGGTGAAAAAAATCAACCGAGCATAGCTTTACGGTCTTCTTTCTGATTTGCATGCTCGTCCCGGCAGGCCCCAATGGCGCTCGGATAAGCATGGGATCGCGAGGTTGCGGGACTTCGGGGACTTCGGGCACGCTCGACCGACCGCCGGAACGGCAGTCGGCTACTGTGGGCGGGCTCGTTCGGTGAGCATCGCGGCGCGCGTGTGCGGTTGGGAGGTCGTCGCTGCCTGACCTTGACTCGGTCGGCTGAGCCCTGCCGAAGCGTGGTCGGCAGCCCGGCGGAGACAAGGGGCTGGAGAATGCCGAGTCTGGCGCGCTCTTTGTCTACTGGATTTACCGCCTTCCCGCTCCGCTGCCCGGCAGGGCTTCTTCAGTTCTTTGTGCACAGGTAGGTGCCGAGAATTCCCCCTTCGATGTGCTTGTCTGTAATACTGAATCCGGCACGGGCGAGCAGCCCGTCCATTACCCAATCATAGGTGGAAAACTCATCGCGGAAATGCCCCTCGGCGTCTTCACGGAGGAAGTCCCCTCCGGCCTTCTCCTGCTTGTTGATGAAGAGGGCGACGTTCTCAAGGGCGCATGGTTCCTCGATGATGACATCATGCATGTACAACCGCCCGCCGGGCTTCAGCATACGGTGGATGCGCTTGAGTGCTATGCCCTTCCAGAAATCCGGCAGGTGGTGGAATGAATAGATCGTCACAACGGCGTCCACCAAGTCTTCGGTAGGCTCGTAGGTCAGAAATCCGGCATGGTGAAACCGAATACCGGACACGCCTTCCTCACCGGCCTTGGCCTTCGCCCGCGCAAGCATGGCCTCGGAAACATCCACCGCATAGACCCTCGCTCCTCTTTTTGCGGCTTCGACCGAAAAAGTGCCGGTGCCTGAGCCGAAATCGATGACGGCATCGCCCCGCTTTATGCCGAGCGTATCGAGCACGCGAATACTCTCCGCCTTGATGTCGCGGAAGTCAGCGTGGCTTGAATCGTAGACGTCCACTTCGGACGGACTGCCATAGTCGCGTCCGACGGCGTTGAATTCGTCGTATTGCCATGAAAGGTGTGACTGCATGAGCGGGTCTTCTTTCTTCCCAACCTAAAGCAGCACCCGCGCCGCGGTCAATTCCGCCGTTGACCGCATCGAAGCAGGCCGGCCCTGTCGGCAATGGCGCTCGGATATGCTACTGGCTCTTGTGCTTTTTTGTGCTGTCCCGCGGCATGGCTTAGAGTGTCCAGAGTTTGGAGAGCGGCACGGCGAGAATGTCAGGATGTTTGTTCAAAGGGAGAGTGGCCTGCCCGTCATAGAAGACGATTCCCTGCTGGAAACGCTCTCCTGCGATTTCGGCGAGCTTGAGCAGGCCCTTGATGTCTTGCGAATTGGCACTTGAAGCGGTTTTGATTTCGACACCCCAGATGCGGTTCCGCGACTCAATGACAATGTCGACCTCGGTCTTGTCGCGGTCACGGTAATGGAAAAAGCGCGGAGGCCGGGGCATCCAGTCCGCCATGGCGACGATCTGCTGGAGAACAAAGGATTCCAGCAAGTGGCCGAAACGCGGACGCTCTTCGTTCCATCGATCCGCATCCAGTTCGCCCAAGGTGGCCGCGAGCCCGGAGTCGACGAAATGAAGCTTCGGTGCCTTGACCAGGCGTTTGCTGCGGTTGCTGTGCCACGCCGGCAGGCGGCGGACGAGAAACAGGCGCTCCAGCAGCGTCAGGTAACGCTCGACCGTTGCCCGGGAATGACCGAGGTCCTGGGATATGGCGCTGTAGTTGAGGAGTTGGGCTGTGCGGCTCTCGAGGAAACTGAGAAAACGAATCAGGTCGCTGACGTCCCTGACCTCGGCAATGTCGCGTATATCCCGTTCGACGATAGATTGGATGTAGTTTTGCCGCCAGCGATCTGCCCGCGCGGGATTTCGTTTCACCGATTCCGGGTAACCGCCCGCCACCAGCAGGGCTGGCAGTTCCGAGGGTTTGGGGTTTCCTGAGGGAGTGATCTCCGGTTTTACGTTTCCGTCCAGAAACGACTCCAGAAACCGCCCCTCCGATTTTCGAACCTCGGATTCGGTCAAAGGGTGAAGATGGAGGCACTCCATTCGACCCGCAAGGGAGTCTGCCAGACGCGGCAGTTGCAGCAGGTTCGCGGAACCGGTGAGGAGAAAGCGACCGGCCTTGCGGTTTGCGTCCACGTTGCGCTTGATGGCCAGCGTGAGTTCGGGAACGCGTTGCACCTCGTCAATCGCGGCCCGCTCCGGCAGTCCGTCGATAAAGCCTTCCGGATCCTGACGGGCGAGATCGAAGTATCCCTTGTCATCCAGGCTGACATAGTGGCGGCCCGGCTCGCAAAGGCGCGCCAGCGTCGACTTTCCGCACTGCCGCGGCCCTAGCAGGCATACCACCGGCGTGTCGGACAAAGCCGCTTCCACCGCGCCCCGAAGATGGCGGGGGAAGTAAGTTTGATCTGACAAGTCGACCTTCATCCTCGGCATATGGCTACCGGAGGCTTCGGCAGATTGCAACATTAGGCTTCGGCAGATTGCAACTTTAAAGTTCGGCAAATGGCTACCTGGCGGATCCTCACTTCCCGGATCGACCGCGGTCGATCCGAGGAGTGAGGATCCGATGAACATTGTTTGTGGTCTTACCGGCGGCGCGCGGGGTCGAGGCGGGTGGCCGCTTCCACTGCGGCGCGGGCAGAGCCGAGACCTCCAAAGGCGGGTTGATCGCGCGTTCTTGGAAAACACCGACCGACCTTCCAAGTGAACCGTTCGCTAATCCGGCTCACGGACTTCCGACTTACCGGGAAGCCCCGGCGGAATGCCGACAGCCGCTGGTGGGAAAAATAATTCGGCGGGAAAGGTCTCCGCGACCTATACTCCCTTCGCGGTTCAAATAGCCGTTGGAAAGCGTATCCGTGATCATCCGCGCTATCCGTGGTTCTTGGCCTCATGCATCGGGGGCAGGAGGCCACCGGCGTTCGGTGTAGGCGGGGGATCGCGCGATTACGGGCCTTCGCGCGTCGCGGTCCGACCGCCAAGATGGCAGTCGGCTACGTTGGCTGGACCGGTCTCGCCATACCCATTCCTTTGGGTGTCCGGAACTTCCGTTCCATTTCATTCCGGAGGCAAATCCCCGGCAACTCCGGCGCCTTTTTTTTGAAATCCTGCAAAGGAAATGCAGGATTTCACGTATGATTGCCCGGACTGAGCTTCTGAGTGTGGTGCGTCAGCGGCTTCGCTTTGGTTGACGCCAGTTCGAGGATCGTTTCGGTGAGCGGATGGGATTGGATCTCATCTGTTTGCGTGCGATACTGCAAAATCAAATCGGCTTCCATCCTCCAAGTGCAGGATTTCGTAGGTGTAGCCCTGTTCGCAAAGAAAGAGCTGGCGGCGCAGGGCGAACTCCTGTTCGCAGGTCTGGTGGCTGACAAGGGTGTAGAAGTGCGCCTGTTTGCCGTGTGCCTTTGGACGCAGGATGCGCCCGAGGCGTTGGGCTTCTTCCTGGCGGGAACCGAACGCGCCCGAAAGCTGCACGGCGACGGCGGCATCCGGCAGGTCGACGGAAAAGTTGGCCACCTTCGAAACCGCGAGCACCCGGTGGCGTCCCTCGCGAAACTCCCTGAACAGGCGGTCGCGTGTTTTCTGCGGGGTCGAGCCGGTCAAGAGGGGCACGCCGAGGTAGTCGGCCACGGCCTTTACCTGATCGACGTAACTGCCGATGACCAGCGCGGGTTCGCCGGGGTGGTGCGCGAGTATCCCGCGGGCGAGTTCGAGCTTGGCCGGGTTTTCCGCCGCGATCCGGTGCTGGCGCCGCCGCTCCGCCGTGGCGTAGGCGAAGGCGAGGTCCTCCGGCATCGCCACGCGAATCTCGGTGCAGCGCGCTTTGGCGATCCAGCCCTGCGCCTCAAGAGTTTTCCATGGCGCGTCGTACTTCTTCGGGCCGATCAATGAAAAGACGTCTTCCTCGCGGCCGTCCTCACGCACGAGGGTAGCCGTCAATCCGAGACGCCGCCGCGCCTGTAGACTGGCTGTGATTTGAAAGACCGGCGCCGGCAGGAGGTGGACCTCGTCGTAGATCACCAACCCCCAGTCGCGCCGGTCGAAGATGGAGAAGTGTCCGAAGTCCGCTTCCCTCGATTTTCTGTAGGTAAGAATCTGGTACGTCGTGACGGTGACGGGGCGAATGTCCTTTGACGATCCGGTGTATTCGCCGATCCATTCTTCCGGCAGATCCGTCTTGTCGAGAATCTCGTCGATCCACTGGCGCACCGCCGTCACGTTGGTGGCGAGAATCAAGGTGGAGGAACCCGTCCGCGCCATGCAGGCGATGCCCACGATTGTTTTGCCGCCGCCGCAGGGAAGGACCACCACGCCGGCGCCGCCCCGTGGCCCGCCGCCCGCGTAAAACGCCTCCGCCGCATCGTTTTGGTACCGCCGCAAGGAAAAAGGCGCGCCGCCGCGCGTCGTTTCCGCGAGGCGCAGCGGCAACGGCTCCCCGTCACTGTACCCGGCGAGATCCTGCACCGGATAGCCGATTCGCGTGAGCGCCTGCTTGAGCGGGCCCCGCCGCGCCGGCTCGACCCGGAAGGTGCGGTCACCCTCCGGATGCAAAAGCCCTTCCGTCTCGCGGCGGTTGGTGATGGCGCGCGCGATGAGCGGGTCCTCGGCGGTCAGAACGAGTTCTCCCCCGTCGTCGCGCGCAAGCGTCAGCCGTCCGTAGCGGGAGGAAAACTCACGGACTTGCGCCAGCACTGTTTCGGGCGGCGGATATTTTGCATACCCGGTGAGCGCCGCCACGATGGCCTCCTCCGCGAATCCCGCCGCGCGGGCGTTCCAGATCGAGAGCGGCGTGAGGCGGTAGGTGTGGATGTGCTCGGGCGATTTGACCAGCTCGGCGAAGCGCGCAAGGCCCTCACGGGCCTCGTTGTAGCGGGGGCTGTCCACCTCGACCAGCACGGTGTGGTCGCTCTGGACGATGAGCGGATTATCGGGGCGGACGGCGGTCATGCCTGCGGGAGAACGTAGCCGTGCTGTTTCAGGCGGGAGACAAAGGCGCGGAGGTTTTTCTTCGGCACCGCAAGGCATGTTTCGCCCGCCGGCTCACAGATCTTGCGCAGGTCGGGACGCGAAGCGAGCAACGCCGCCGTCTTCGCGTCGCGCAACCGGATCAGCTCCGCTTCCTCGCGGCCGACAACCGCCGAAATGCGGTCGCGGATGTCCCGGAAAAATGAAGCGACGGTCGGCGGCAGCGCGTCCTCCGAGAGGGCGGCGATGCCCTCCTCGATCTCGTCGATTGGCTGCCCGTTCTCGATCGAGCGCAGGACTGTTTGCTCGTCCAACCGCCACACGTGGTCACTCTCCGGCACGCAGGCGCGTTCCAGCCGCAATTCGTCGAACGGCTTGCAGCGGCCGCCGGTCAAAGCGATCTCCAGTGTCGGCAGGACGCGGAATTTTCCCGACGTCTTGGGCGGTGCCAGCTCAAGGGTATCCGCAATACCAAGACAATAGGCGCCGAGCGGATTGATCCGCACACCCAGCAATCCGTCGTAACGGCTCAGGTACGCGGGCTCTTCAACCCCAAGTTCCTGGTCAAACTCATAACGGGCTTCGTGCGGCGGGGTGAAGGCGACATCGACCATGCCCAGCGTGCCCAACGTTTCGAAGAGAACCGCCGACAGGTAGAGACGGGACAGCTTGCGGTCCGCCCCGCCGGTGTAGAGCCGGCCGTATTCCGCCTCACAGATAAAGAGCGTTCCCGGATCGCGGCTAGTCTCAAACGCAAACCCGTTTGCCCACAGAAACCGGAAGACCTCCTCGAAGGAAAACCATCTGCCGGCCGGCATCTCGGCGAGACCCTCGAAAATGCTGCTGCGCCGCAGCGCCGGATTCGTCAAGGCGCGCTTGCCCCGTCCGCTTTGGCCGCGGATCTGGTTGATGCGCGCGAGTTCGTCGAACGCCTCGCTGTACATCGCCTTCTCGACGCCCTCTTTGTAGGCCATGGCATCGAAACCGGCGAGGAGCGGCTTCCCCGCCGTGGTCAAGGTGAGCGCGCCGGCGGCGGACGCCTTCGCCCACTTCGCGGCGGCCAGCAGGGCGGGCCATGCCGCGGCCCGCACCGGTCCGGGCGGTCCGGGATCGCCGTAGTACCGGCTTTCGAAGGTGTCGTCCTCCAAGGAAAAATCGCCGCCGACGAGCAGGGGCTGGACGGCGCGTTCGCTGGCGGCGGTCGCCAGCCCGTTCTTGGCGAGCTTCAGCTTGCCTTTTGCCGCAAGCGTCAACACACCGGCCAATTCCACCGGCGCGGCGGGCGCGCATTCGCAAACTGTCGCCTTGACGACCCGGGGCATCCCCTGCGGGCTCCATGCGTCCGGTGGCGGAGGCGGCCAGCCCTCCAACTCCTCCGGCGAGTCGTGGCCCGGCAGCGCAAACGCCTTCGGCTCCGGCAAAACGGCGGCCAGCGCTTCTTTCAACTCCTCCGCCAAGTCCCATCCGGGATTGCCTGTGTCGTCGTAAAAAACGATTCGCCCGAAGACTGTATCCACGGGGCGATTGTTCCACCGGTCGGCAACCTTCGGGAAATCCATGCCGTGTTTCGCATGAAATACGTCGGCGCTGACGGCGCCGCCGTGGGCGATCTCGGCCATGGCCAACTGTTCGGCCCGCGGTTCGCGCTCCACCCACTTTCCGGGATTTATGAGCAGGCGCTCCTTCAGAAGAGCCACAAGGTCCGACTTGCGCGTCGGCAGCTTGCGTTCGCCGAGTGCCTTGGCGCCTTCCCGCATCCGGTCGGTCGTAAGCGACCACAAAAAGTCGTGGAGTTTCACCGCGCGATTGGAAAGCCGCCGGCGATGTGGAAGCAAGACAGGATTCCCGCGCCGACTCTCGCGCCCCCCCAATGTGAAACAGACATGGTCTGCGACATGTCGTCGCTGCGCTCCTCGGAACTTGTCTGTGCTTTCGAGTAATGTTTTTTCGCGCCATTGTGCCGAGCGGGAAAGGACACTACCTCCACTGGCGGCAGAAATTGATGGCGGCGAGGCGGTTTTCCACGCCGAGCTGGCGGTAGATGATTTCGAGGTGTTTTTGCACGGTGCGCGGGCTGATGCTGAGGATCATCGCGATTTCGGCGGTGCTCTTTCCTTTCGCAAGCCACTGGACGACTTCGACCTGCCGTCCGGTGAGACCGGCGGCGGTGAGCTTTGCGGGCGGGACGGCAGAGCGTTCTTCCCACACCTCCATGCGCCAGCTCCGGACGTCGGGGCTGAGCCGGGCGCAAAGACGGCCGCCTCCGGGGAGACCGGCGAGGGTGACGACGCGGTTGGGTTCGCGGCGGAGGACGCGCCAGGCTACTTCCGGCAGGCGGTGGCGGGGCCTGTTGGGAAAGTGCGCCTGCAGGAGAGCGAGGGCATGGTCGTCGAGTGTGTGCACAAACTCCGCCGCTCCATGGACGATGCCCACCGGGACGCCGCGCGCATACGCCGCGCTCAACGCTTCGCGCAGGATCCGCTGCTGCATGACGGCGGAGACAAGGGGCTGGAGAATACCAAGGCTGTCGCGCTCTTTGTCTGTGAAGTCACAGTCGGCCCGTGAGAGCGCAAAACTGACGTTGAGCCCCGGCGGCGCGGCGATGCCGAAGGTCATCATACTGTGAACGTATCCCCGGTAGCATTCCCGGTACATGGGAACCTCCACGAGCTGCCGCCGGGTGTGAAAGTCGGTGAAGCGCAGGGGCGGATTGACGCCGTTTCTGCGGGCATACTCTACCATGGGATGCTCGTGCATGAAGTCCGACAACAGCTCACGCCGCTCCGGCGGCATGAGAAACCCGTCGAGGGCAAAGTGAAAGCCGCCTTCCGTCCCGAGGTCTATGGTGCCGAGATTGATCGTGTCGGACGGCACTAAACCGCGCAGTAGGTGCATAATATACTTGGCCGCCTCCGAATACGAGAGCGTCGTCTCCGCGAGGGAGGCGATTTCCGCACTCGTTGACTTGAGTTTTTTCAGGAGCATGCCAAGGAGGCATCGACCGGAGGATCGGGCATTTTACTAAAGTTTTTTATCGAACAAAAGGGGAAATGCCTTCATTTTCAACCGGATTTACTGCTTTCGCACTTCACGACCGTCCTCCCCACGCTTCCCGATTCAGTGTCGGTTTATTTCATCCATGGAAGTCTGCTACGACAAGTGTCTTGCTCTTTGGATGGAAGCAGACCCATTCGTTTAATCGCGGGACACCCCCAAAGGGATCACAAACATGGGATCGGTGTATCCGAAGTCCATGTCTCAAGGAAAAGTACCAAGTCATCTAATTCCTCCAGCGAGGGCCAGAAAGGTGTCCCTCGCGGCTAATCCGGCACTTCAACGCAGAGGTCATCCGCCCGCGCTTTTGGATTGAGTGACAGCCAGTCGGGATCACGGAGTGCATGTTCACTTTCGATCACTTGAACGCCAAACTCTCCTTCGAACTCGCGCTTACCCGCTGCATAGCGATGTGGGAACTTCCCCGCACCGCGCCACGACAGGGAAACTGCGGCGACGCGGTCACCAGGCGGGGGTTTGATCACAACTTTCTGGCTACGGTGAGCACGTGTGTCGGCTACCAGCGGATCTTTGGAACTACGAAACACGCCAAAGGGATTGTTCGGCCATTTTCGTTCAGTTGGTCACGTCGAAGAATGCAAGGATATGGCCGTCCGGGTCTGAAATGTAGAACTCTCTGCCATAGGGCATCTCCCGCAGGGGTTGGATCACCTCGATATCTTTCGACGTCATTGTGTCGTGGATCGCATCCAAATCGGTAACACCAAAGGCCAAAGCAATATCTTCATAATCTTTTCTGCACGAACTGTGATATGGGGAATACTCAGTTTCGCATATGCCGGGTTGAGGTCACTCGCCCGCACGGGCAAAAAGCCCGCAAATGATGGAAGTTCAATAGAATGCGTTTCCTTCCCGGTGAACCTTCGGGCGTCTTGAGCGGGAAGGAGTTGGCCTTATTGTTTGGCGGGACTCTCCGGGCATTATCGTCTTATGGGGCAAGTCCAATACGGTGCCGGGCTCCGGGTCTCCGAACTCATCCGCCTAAGGGTGATGGACTTGGATGTCGACCGGAGACAATTGGTAGTGAGGGGAGGAAACGACCGACAAAGGCCGATAAAAAATGGTGGAGGTGGCGGGAGTCGAACCCGCGTCCCGTGGGCTTTAGTGGGGCGCGTCTACAGGAATAGCTTGCCATTGGGCTTTTCGCGCGGGGCGCGCGGGCAAGCGCGCAAAACCCTTTGCTAGGGACCTGTTGGATACGGCGGCTTCCCGGTCTCCCGGAAGACGCTATGCCCGCTAATCGTCAGGTTCCCCCGTAGCGGGTGTCGGGAGGTTCCTGTCGCGACGCTTAATTAAGCCGCGAGTGCGTATTCTTGTTCGCCAGTTGTTGGCTAGGTGGCTTTGATAAGGGAGCCAACCACCATCTCCCGCCTGCAACGCCGCACGCCAACCCAAGGTCGAATTCCGGAACACCCCCGGAAGCCTTCCCTTGAAGCTGTGCGGACAACTTCAAAGAACGATTTATTATGGGAGACGATGGAGGCGGTGTGTATTCCTGTCAAGCGGCGGAGAGCGGGGCCGGGCGCATGCCGTTTACGCTTCGCCGGTGAAGATGCGCCGGACGGTGTCGGCGGCCATTTTGGGGCGGCGGTACTCGTCGAAGGAGCCTTTGTTGTTGAAGGCGCGGGGGCGGCCGAGGGCGTGTCCGTGGGCGTAGGTGCGGCCGTCGCAGAACTGCCAGATGGCGACGCCCGCGATGCGCTCGTCGGCGACGACGCGGCGTGCGAGGATGCCGAGGTAGGCGGCTTGGTATTGCTCGGACCAGTGGGCTTCCAGTTCGTCGCGCCAGCCGTAGATGGCGCCCGCGCCCATTTCGCTGATGATGAAGGGCTTTGCCGCCTGCCCCTCCGCCTTGAGGTGCGCGATGACGCGGTCGATGAGGGGCTCGATTTCGTCGAGGGGCCGCTCTTTGTGGCGGTCTTCCGGATACCAGCCGGGGTATTGATTGACGGAGACGACGTCGACCTTGTCGTAATTGCGTTCCTCGAAGGGGTGGTTCGTGGCGAAGGTGACGAGGCGGCTGGGGTCTTCTTCGCGGATGGCGCCGGCGAGGCGGGCGACGGCGGCGTCGCTCTCCGGCTTATGGCTCTCGCACTCGTTGAGGAAGCCCCAGAGGATGACGCTGGGGTGGTTGGCGCTGGCGCGCACCATGGCGCGGGTCTGGGCCTCCTGCAATTCATTGAAGCGGGGGTCGGCGAGGTGGACGGCGGGCGTGCCCCAGCCAAGGGCCTCTTCGAAGACGAGGAAGCCGAGTTCGTCGCAGAGGTCGAGGAAGCGCTGGTCCTGCGGGTAGTGGCTGCCGCGCACGAAGTTGCAGCCGAGGCGGCGGAGGAGTTGCAAGTCGTGGAGGAGCTGCTGCGGGGGCAGGGCGGGACCGAACTGCGGGTGGGCTTCATGGCGGTTGTAGCCGAGGAGCTTCACCGGTTTGCCGTTGAGGAGGATTTTCCCGCGTTCGGCGGTGACGGTGCGCAGGCCGAAGCGCTCGGTGATGCTGTCGCCGTCAATGCCCACGCGCAGGGTGTGGAGGCGGGGGTTCGCGGGTTCCCAGAGGCGAGGGGAGGGCACGCGGGTGGTGAGCGTGGCAAGGCCGCTGTTCAACTCAAGACCGTTGAAGGCGGCCGGATCCCCGCCGTCGAAGGCGAGGGTGGCGTCAAGCTTCGCCGGGGCGTTGCCGTCGAGGCGGATGTCAATGCGCACGTTGCCGGCGAGGTCGAGGGGCGTGACGGTCACGCGGTCGAGGGCGCAGGCGGGCAGCTCGTGCCATGCCACGGAGCGGTAGATGCCGCCGTAGCCGTAAAAATCAAAGAACGGGTCGAAGAGCGGCACGCGGTCGCGGTCGAAGCGGTTGTCGATGAGAATGACGAGTTCACGCTGGCGCCGCCTGCCCGGCGGGACGGCGACGCTCCACGGTGCATAGGGTGTCTGGCAGGTGCCGAGGCATTCGCCGTCGACAAAGACGCGGCCCCACAGGCCCAGCCCGCCGAAGCGGAGGCGCCCGCGCGCGGCAGAGTCCACCGTGTCGACGAAGTGGCGAAGGGCAAAGCAGCCGCGCTTGCGCACATGGTTCGGACAGCTGTCGAAGACGCCGGGCACGGTCATGAGGTCGTCCCACCGGATGTCACCGGGGCGGACTTCTCCGGGATCGACATCGGCCCCGACGAAGGTCGCCTCCCAGAGACCGTCCAAGCGGTGCACGGTGCGCGTGTCGTAGCGGGGAAAATGGGACACTTGATTCATTGCGCCTTCACAGAGAATCCGCCGCCGCGCTATGGCAAGCCCTCTCCGGCCCGATTGCGTCCGCAGGACGGTGACGGAGTCTGCCATAGCGTCCCGGCCTGACACGGTGTCCATATCTGGAGGCGCTGCTGCGGGCGGGGGGAACGCGCTCCGTATTATCTAACCCACAGTTAAAATATTTGACAAAAACAAACCCGAGATAAATTCTAGATTGATAGATCCCTCAGTTAAATAATTTGACAGGGGATGGCGGGCGGGGGGGCGCCTGCGGGATGGAATCCGGAATTGCGGCGGGACGGGGCGGGGGCGAGGGTGGAGGTATGGCAACAAAGGAACCCATTGGATTTATCGGCACGGGCATCATGGGCGCGGGCATGGCGCGCAATCTCCACAAGGCGGGGTTTCCGCTCACCGTCTGGAACCGCACGCGTGAAAGGACGCGTCCGCTGGCGGAGGAAGGCATCGCCGTGAGCGAGTCGGTGCGTGCCCTTGCGGAGGCCTCGGCGGTGGTCATCCTCTGCCTCGGCGATACGCCGGATGTGGAGGCGGTGCTTTTCGGCGAGGGCGGCGCGGCGTGCGGCGATGCGGCAGGCAAGCTATTTATCGACTGCTCCACAATCAGCCCGGAGGCAACAAAGGCGATTGCCGCGCGCCTGACGGAGCACGGGGCGGCCTTTCTCGACGCGCCGGTGAGCGGGGGGAGCGAGGGCGCGGCCAAGGGCACCCTAAGCATCATGG
This sequence comes from Opitutales bacterium, assembly GCA_020831525.1. Classification (GTDB taxonomy): domain Bacteria; phylum Verrucomicrobiota; class Verrucomicrobiia; order Opitutales; family Oceanipulchritudinaceae; genus SLLG01. Next base: position 36,552 of record JAFIGH010000024.1, on the reverse strand, counting down.
TCGGCGGCGCGGCGGAGGACGTGCGCCGAGCGCGGCCTGCCTTCGAGGCCATGGGCAGGACCGTGACGCATGTCGGTCCTCACGGGGCGGGTCAGATGGTCAAGCTCGTCAACCAGATCCTCGTCGCGGGCAGTATGCTTGCGATGGGCGAGGCATTGAACTTTGCGCGGGCGGGCGGGCTCGACCTCGAAACGACGCTGGCCGCCGTAAAGGACGGTGCAGCGGGCAGTTGGACGCTCAGCAACCGCGGTCCGCAGGTCATTGCTGAAGACTGGCGTCCGGGCTTCACCATCGATCTTCAGCTGAAGGATCTGCGGCTCGTGCGCGAGACGGCCGACGCCCTCGGCGTGCCCACCTTCGGCACGGATAACGCGACTTCGCTCTACCGTTTGCTCCAGCGCGCCGGCCTCGGGGGCGCGGGCAACCATGCGCTCATCAAGGCGTTCGACCGGTCGGACGCGGCCTCTGCTCCGTAAGCTGAAGCGGGGAAGGATGCGGGGGGAAGGCGAAGGGCATTCGCGGCACAACGCTCGCTGAAGCGGCACGCCATCCGCTGTGCCTGTGTGATGACGGGCAGGGCGGAGACAGATTGGTTCCGGCGGGCGCGCCGCTCCGGGGCGACGCTGGCGGCTGGCCTGTGGGCGGCGCAGTTTGCGCTGACGACACAAGCGCTGCTGGTGGTTGCATGGATGCCGTGGCTCGCGCGGGATATGGGGGTCCCGTTTGCGGCGGGCGCGGCGCTGATTTCGCTCTATGCGGTTCTTCTCGCTGTCGGGGCGCTTGCGGGCGGCGTTTTGATTGATTTCGCGGGGCCGCGCCGGGTGGCGGCGGCGGGTGTCTTTATCGCCGCGACCGGTCTATCTCTGCACGCGTTTGTGGACACGTTCGCGGGATTTGCCGTTGTGCGGGTGGTCACCGGGGCGGGCCACGCTCTCCTCGGCGGCGCGCTTCTGCCGCTAATGGCCAACCGTTTCCGGTTTTCGGCGGGTCGCACCTTCGGCCGGGTAATGAGCGGCGGCGGCGCGGGGCAGACGGTGGGGGTGGCAGCGGGACTTGTCCTCGCCGAGCACGGCGCGGGCGCGGCGGTCTTCGCCGGTTGCGGGGGGCTGCTCGCGCTTTCCGGCTGGCGGGTGTTTCTCGACGCGGGAACCGCGGGCGGCGCTGCCGGAACGGGCACGCCGTTTGCGTGGACGGGAGAACTGCGGGCGCGGCTCGGCGGACTGCGGGCGCTCTCGTTTGCCTGGCAGGGATGCGCCGCGCAGTTTTTCATGTACGCGGGAAGCGCGCTGCTGGTGGTGTTCTTTCCCGCTTGGTGGACGCTGGCGGCGGGGCACGGTGCCATGGGCCTCGCGGCGGTTCTCTTTGGCGCCGGCATCGTGCAGACGATTTGCACGGCGTGGGGCGGGCTGCTTGCAGAACGTTTTTCCGCCCCGGCGGTTGTGCGCCTGTCGCTATGGGTGAGCGCCGGTCTGCTCCTCGTGGGCAGCGGCCTGCAATGGTTGCCCGCCGCATGGATGACAGCTGTCTATCTCGCGGGGGTGGCGGTGATGTCGGTGCGTCTCAGTCCGGTGCAGGTGGTTGTGAGCGGCGCGGTGGCGCGGCGCGACGCCGGCTCGTGGCTGGGACTTCTCACGGCGGTGGGCCAGGCAGGGCGTGCCGGGGGCGGGGCATTGGGTGCCCTCATGTTTGCCCCGGGCGGATTGGCGGTCGTTTTGGTGGCGGGCGCTGTTGCCTTTTTTCTATCCGAACACGCTTTTTCAAAGGCATACGGGAAAACCCTGCGGTAAAGAGCAAATGATTTTGCTAAAGTAGTGAATGCATGGCAAAAAAGACAGCCTTGGCACATGCGGTGCTGAACTGAAGATGTCCAGTAAACAGTCCAAACCGCAGGCCAAGGCTGCATCGGAAGTAGATGACCTTTGCCTGCGGTCTTTCAACTCAAAAAGACCGGGTCGGCGTGAACGCGTAAACACGGGAACTTTGCGCTTACACGGGTTGGAAAACCCGTGCTCCGTTGGGTGAAGGGTGCGCGGCCTTGATTGGAGCACGGACTTTCGGGCCCGTGTCGCGCGGGACAGGGGTTGGAAAATCCGTTGCTCCGTTGGCAAGTGAGGACGGGTAAAGGTGCTGAGCCGTCTGCGGCGACGCCTGCGAGGCCCGCGTACCTTTTTCGGTTGGCAACGCGGCAGGGTGGACTCAGGCGTCCCGCGCGCTATGCCATTCGCGTAGGGCGCGTTCGTAGACAGCCATCTCGGCGGGAAGGCCGATGCTGATGCGCACCCAGTCTTCGTAGGGCGGGAAGGGTCGGCCGACAAAGAGGCGGCGCTCGCGCATGAAGTCCTGAAACTCGCGGACGGGGGTGCCTGTGTAATGGAAGACGAAGTTCCCGTGGGAGGGGATGAAGGGGAGCGCCAGTTCGTCGAGGAGGGCTTCGAGGGCGGCGCGACCGGCGCGGATGCTGCGGCGGCTGAGGGTGTGGAAGGCGGTGTCGCGCAGGCTCTCTCGCGCGCAGGCCACGCCGAGGTAGTTCAGTCCGGACATCCGGTGCGCCTGGAGGCCTTGGAGGATCTCCGGCGGGCCGATGAGGTAGCCGATGCGGTGGCCCGCGAGAGCGTGGAGTTTAGAAAATGAGCGGCAGATGAGGACGGGCAGTCCCTCACGCACAAGCGCGGTTTGGGTTTGCTGCGCAAAATCGTCCAGCAGATCGAGGTAAACTTCGTCGAGGAGAATGGGTACGCGCTCGGAAACCCGGCGGCAAAAGCTTTCGATATCGGCGGGTGCGCGCATTGTGCCCGAGGGCGTGTCGGGATTGCAGACGTAGACGAGGGCCGTCTTGCCGTTGACGGCCGCTTCCATGGCGTCGAGGTCGTGGCGCATGTCCGGCCCGGTGGTCGGCACCCAACGCGTTTTCGCGCCGCGGCGTTCGGCGTAGTCCATGAGCTGCAGGTAGGTGGGTTTGGTCGCGACAATTTCCGCGCCGGGGTGCCCGTATTCGGCGGCGGCGAAGGCGAGGACCTCGTCGCCGCCGTTGCCGAGGAGAATGTGGTCCGGCGGGACATCCTCCAGTGCGGCGATTTCGTCGCGCAGGATGTTCGCTTCGCGGAAGGGGTAGCGGGAGCTGTTTGCGGCTTCCCGCATGAGCGCCATCGTGACGCGCCGGGAGGGGCCGAAAGGATTTTCGTTGCCCGCGAGGTTGATGTAGTTGAGTTCAGGATACCGGGCGGAGAGCGGATCGCCGTTCCCGTCCACCCGCGGCGCGGCGGTCTGCGCCCGCGCGGGCGCCAGCCCGAGCAGCCCGGAGCCCGCGAGGAGCCCGAGCGACTTGAGGGCCGTCCGGCGGGAAACGGCGGACAGCGGCGGGGAGAATGCGGGCAATTTTTGCACTATGCGGTTTGTTCGAGGGGCGGAAAAAGAAAAAAGGGCGGCGCCCGAAAGCGCCGCCCTCTCTGGAACTGTGCGGAGATGAGCACAACAACCAAACCAAAGGGATTTGTTCAACGCGAGGCGAGGCGACCTTCTTCCGTCATGATCTCCCGGAAGACGCGGAGAAACGTCATCATTTCCTCCTCGGTGCCGATGCTCACGCGGCACCAGTCGAGCATGGGCGGAAACGGGCGGCCGACGAGTATGTTGCGCTCTTCCATGCGGGCCTGAAAACGTTCGATGGGAACACCGGTGTGGATGAAGACAAAACTCCCGTGCGCATCGGCGTATTTCACGCCCATGTCGTCGAGCGCTTCTGTGACCATTTCTCGTGTGGCGCGGTAACGCTCGACATTTTCGGCAAAGGCGGCTTCGTCGCCGAGAGCGGCGGTGGCGCCCACGCAGGCGAGGAGATTGGGACCGCCGAGGTGGAAAGGACGCAGCTTGGCGAGAACCTCGGGCGGCGCGATGCCGTAGCCCGCGCGCAGCCCCGCCATGCCGTAGACCTTGGAGAACGTGCGGGAGACGAGGACGTTACGGCCCTGCCGCACCATGCCGATCATGGAGTTGGCTTCGAGCCCGCCGTCGGCCAGTTCGAGATAGGCTTCGTCGACAAATACAAGGATATCGCGGGGGACGGAACGGATGAAGGCGCGCAGTTTGTCGGGATCGACGATGGTCCCGGTCGGATTGTTCGGGTTGCAGATGTAGACGATCACGGTGTCCTCGTCGATAGCCTCTTTCATGGCATCGAGGTCGTGTGCATGGTCGTCCGTCAGCGGAATCGACTTCACCTCGCCGCCGGCTTGCTCAAAAGCGCGCGCTAGCTGCAGGTAACCGGGTGTGACGGTGATCATGTTTTTGCCCGGCGCGGCGTAGGCGAGGGCCGTCATGACGAGGACGGGTCCGGACCCGGGCGTGGTGATGATGTAGTCGGAGGGAACCCGCTCCTTGGCGGAGATCGCTTCGACAAAGGCGGCGGCTTCGTCGCGGGCGTAGCGGTTGATGTTGCCGAGCGACTCCATCATCGCCATCATGGCGGCGGGCGAGTAGCCAAAGGCGTTCTCATTGCCCGAAATACGGATCGGGCCGCGTTCGTCGGCGGCGTCGTCAAATTCATGCTGCGACCAGACAAAGGGCGTCGCGGCGAGAAACGCGAGCAGCGTGGCAAGGCGCGGGAATCGTCCCGCGTGGGATTCGGTGGTGTGGGTGGACATCTTTTTTCTTATGGTTGTTGTGATGTTGCTGCAGGCGGACGCATGCCGCCTGCTCGTATCGAAAGTTTGTGAGCACGGATCGTGCCCGTTCTCTGGTAAGGGCATTTTCGCCCAGGTTTACCCAGAGACCCGTGCGCGGTGCCGGAGGAATATTGGCACTCAATTTGCAAGCGTGGCGGTCTGAGGTGTCCGGCTCCCGCCGGAAGCTCCCCAACCAAAAAGATGTCCAAATATGTCCAAGCAGGCGCTTAAGCGAATATCCAGAAGGGAATTCGTGGTGAAGGTAGGCCAGTTCAGTGGTGCTTCCTTTGCCGCGTTAACAGCGATGGGGCTGATGTCCCGGTCGCGGGGTGAGGGTGCTCCCCTGCATGATCTGCCGCGCGTGTCGGGCGACCGGGCGGGCCGCGTGCTCATCCTCGGTGCGGGCGTGGCGGGCATGGCGGCGGCCTACGAACTGGAGAAGCTGGGTTTTGCGCCGAAGATTCTGGAGGCGGCGCCGAAGGCGGGCGGGCGTTGCCTCACGCTGCGCGGCGGCGATGAGGTGGTGGAGACCAACGGCCGCCGCCAGCAGTGCGGTTTTGCCGAGGGCCAGTATTTCGATCCCGGACCGTCCCGTTTTCCGCACTGGCACATCACAATGGACTACTGCCGCGAACTGGGTGTGCCCGTCGCCCCGTTTGTCGGGATGAACGAGAATGCCTACTACCTTTCCGACCGCGGGGGATCGTTGAGCGGTCGTCCGGTGCGTATCCGCGAGGCCAAGACAGACCTCCGTGGCTACACCGCGGAGCTGCTTGCCAAGGTGGCGGACCAAGGCGCCCTCGACGCCGAACTAACGGCGGAAGACCGCGAGCGTCTGCTCGCTTTCCTTCGCTACGAGGGCGGGCTTTCCAGTGACATGGTCTACAACGGGCACAGTCGGCGCGGCTACGAAACTTGGCCGGGCGGCGGAACGAACGAGGGTGTGGTAGGCGATCCCCATGACCGGGGCGACCTTTTTGCGGCGGAGTTCGGCTCGCTCTTCCACCGGGCGAACGAAGCACTGTACCAAACGCAGATGTATGCTCCGGTCGGTGGGATGGACCGGATTTCGGAGGGTTTTGTGAAGAAAGTCGGCCACTGTATTCAATACGACTGCGAGGTTAAGGAGATCCGGCACGCGAATCCCGGAGTGCGCATCGTCTATGAGCACGACGGCGAGAGCCATGAGGAGACGGCGGACTATTGTGTGTGCTCGCTGCCGCCGCCGATCATGCGGCGCCTTCAGACCGACCTCACCCCGCAACTGCGCAACGTGATCAACGTCGTGCCCTTCCAGAACTCAGGAAAGATCGGTATCCAGTTCAAGCGCCGCTTTTGGGAGGAGGACGACCGCATCTTTGGCGGCGTGAGCTGGACAACCCTGCCCAATGCCGAAGTCTGGTACCCGCATTACGATTTCTTCGCGCCCAAAGGCGTCGTGACCGGCTACTACGTATTCGGACCGACGAGCGACCGCCTCGGCCGCATGAACCCGGAAGACCGGCTCGCTTTTGCGATGGAGCACGGGGAGAAAATGCACCCGCAGTACCGGGAGGAGTTCGACAACGCGGTGTCTTTCAATTGGTCGACTGTGCCGTGGATCGAAGGCTGCCTTGCGCATTTTCCACGGGCCATGATCCGGACCTTCTATCCATTCCTCATCCGCCCGGAGCGTGAATTCTACATCGCCTCCGACTGGGCCAGCCACCTCGGCGGCTGGCAGGCGGGATCCTTTGAGTCAGCGCGGCTTGCCGTGAAGGACATTCACACGCGGGCGACCGCGGCCTGAGACGACGGTCGTAAAGGAGCCGTATGCTGGAAAAGTGGGACTCTCTCGTAGCCGTTCTCGGGTGCGTCGCAATCGTCGCGGCGATCTCCTGCGTTGCTCACTACGGGCGGGAACTGTCGGCGGCGCAGGCACCGCCCGCGCCGGATGAACGGCGCGGTGGTTCCGCTCCGCCGTCCGAAGGAATGTCCGGCGGCGGTTTGGACGATGGTCGGGATGCGTTTCTGCTTACGCTCGCACGGGACAGTGATGTCATTGCCCACGGGGAGGAGCAGTACCGCATGTTTTGCGCGGCCTGCCACGGAGAGGGCGATATCGGCGACGACTCGCCGAGCAATTTATTCAACAACCGGTGGTTTCACGGCAGTGCGCCGACCGCCATTGAACACCTGATACGGGAGGGGTTTCTCGACGCCGGCATGCCGGGTTGGGACGGAATGATCCCCGATGAATCCATTGAGGCCATGGTGGCTTACCTTCTTGCCTCGCAGGAGGAGGCGTGAATCTAATGAGAACAAACCAAAGACGAATACTTCCGCCGCGCCTTGTGGCGGTTGGCACGGCAACCCTCGTTTTGGCGCTCTGCGCGGCGTCCGCCCACGGCGCGGCCGAAGCGGGCGTGCGCATCCCTTCCGAGGCGACATTTGCCGAGTACATCGACAATCTCTCCGAGGAGTATTCCTACTTCACGGTGAGCAACCTTTGGCTGCTTGTCGCAGCGGCCATGGTGTTCGTCATGCACACGGGATTCGCCATGCTCGAGTCGGGCCTTTCCCGCTCCAAGAACACCGTCAACATTCTCTACAAGAACTTCTTTGTCATCAGCTGCGGACTCGTGACCTATGCCATTGTCGGGTTCAATACGATGTATCCGCCTGAGACCTTCAACGGCATCCTCCGTTTCGGTGGATGGTTCGGCATCGATCCGGACAAATATATGGAGGTGATGTCGTCGCGGTCGGGCAACAATTACGCCTATTGGACGGATTTCATTTTCCAGGCGATGTTTGCGGCGACGGCGGCGACCATCGTCTCCGGCGCGGTGGCTGAGCGGATAAAACTATACAGTTTCATGGTATTCACGATTCTTCTCGTGGGCATCGCCTACCCGGTGGCGGGATCGTGGACATGGGGCGGTGGCTGGCTTGAGCGCAACGGATTTGTCGATTTCGCGGGCTCCTCGGTTGTTCACGCCTTCGGCGGATACGCCGCGCTTGCGGCGGTCCTCGTCCTCGGCCCGCGGCGTGGAAAGTATGACGCCAAGGGCAAGCCGCGCGCGATTCCTGGTCACAACCTGTCGCTCGCGGCGCTCGGGGTGTTCCTCTTGTGGTTCGGCTGGTACGGCTTCAACGGAGGATCCGTCCTCGACGCGCATCCGGAACGGGTGGGACGCGTGTTTGTCACGACATCGCTTGGCGCCGCTTCGGGGGCCTTTGCGGCGATGATCGTCTGTCCGCTCATTCTGAAGAAGGCGGATATTTCCATGGCGCTCAACGGTGTGCTCGCGGGCCTTGTGGGGATCACGGCAAGCGCGGACACCCTGAATCCCGGCGCGGCCATGCTTGTGGGCGCGATATCCGGTGCGCTGGTCGTTGTCGCGATCCTCTTCTTCGACCGGATTGGGGTGGACGATCCGGTGGGCGCGATATCCGTCCACGGGATCTGCGGAACGTGGGGAACACTCGCCGCGGGAATCTGGGGCGAAGGGAAGTTTCTTTGGCAGGTTGTCGGTTGTCTCGCCTACGCCCTCTTTGCCTTTGCCGTTGGGTTTGCCATATTCTCCGCGGTGAAGTTCGTCATGGGTGTGCGCGTCACTGCCGAGGAAGAGGACGAGGGCCTGGACGTGGCCGAGCACGGGCAGCAGGCGTACCCGGAATTCACGGGAGGGAAGTGAGGAAGCATGCGGCGTTTGTTCGAATACCCGCACGCGCGCTGGATCTTTCCCGTCTTCGGGGTGGCGGTCGTCGTATGGTTTGTCCTCGCCTTCCGGGTGGTGCGTTCGAACGACCGCATGGAGCGTATCGACGACGGTGTCGGCGCCGATCCGGCGGCGGTGCGCGTGGCACCCGGTTCGTCGTACTTTTTCACGTGGGGCGTGACGGCAAATCCGCGGTCCCGCGTCATCGCCATGCGCGGATTGCCGGATGACGAGCGCTATGGCGACACCTACACGCAGGCCCACGGTGTCTTGCAGCAGTTGACGGATGATCTCTCGGTCGTTGGGCTTACCTTGCGCGACGTCGCGCACGTGCGGGCGTATGTCGTGGGCGACGCGGAGAATCCGCCCGACTTCGAGGGCTGGGACCGCGCCTACAGTGAATATTTTGGTACAGCCACGATGCCGCACCGGCCCGCCCGCACAACGGTAGGGATATCGCGCCTGTTTATCACGGCCTACCGGATCGAGGTGGAGTTTGTGGCAGTCGTGCCGGACGGCCGGGGACCTTTTGTCGCCGGATCGGTTCCGGCGCGCGAATACGAGCGCAGCGGACGCGCTGAGACAAACGACGGCTGGCGCTCCTACGGTCGCATGCGCTGGCCGATGAGCACGGGCAAGGCCGTCGCCCCGGGCCGGGCGCTCCTCTTTTCTGCCGGTATGCTGGCCGCGCCTATGAACCCGACCATGCCGGAGCGGCACTGGATGTACGGGCGCGTCGACGCCCAGGCCGCGTCGATTCTGCGCGAAGGCCTTGGGATCCTGCGCGAGGCGGGACTCGGGTATGAAGACGTATTCTTTATGCGGACGATCATGTTTCCCGAGCGGAACGTGGGCATCGGGCGCAACTTCGGCATCTTCAACCGGGAGTACAGCCGCTACCTCAACAACGAGGACAATCCGAACAAGCCGACACGCACAGTGATGTCGGCCCCCGGTTACACCTACCGGGGGCAGCTCATGGCCCTCGAAATGTATGCGCTCTACGGACAGGAGAACGCCCCCGCATTCGACAACGGACCTTTGGTCGGCTTCGGGGCCGGGTCGGCGGCGGGCCCGGCGGCGGTGGCTGTCGACCCGGCTGCGGGTCACTATTGGCTTTCGGGCGTAACGGTGCGGGACCGGGAGGGACTGTCGTTGGAAGAAGAATACCGGGCGGCGTTCGCCGCGCTGGAGACGAGGCTGGAACAGCTGGGCGCGGGGCCGGAAGCGGTCGCCTCGTTGCGCGTCTATATCGCGGGTGACGACGGCACAGCGGAGTCGGTGGCACTATGGACGGAGGTGGCGGAAGCCTATTTTGCGCAGCTCGATCCGGGGCCGGCGACCACGCTCATGCCCGTTGTCGCGTTGCCGGGCGGAGCGCGCGTCCTCCTCGAATGCTTTGCGGCGGTGCGGCCATGAGCACGGCGGCGCAACGGCGGAATCGTCCCGCTGGTGATCCGCGGGTGCGGCTTGTCGATCCGTATAGCGGGGAGGACCGCGGACCCGCACCTCTCGATTCTCCTGCGCAAATCGAGGCGCAGTTGCAGCGTGCGCACGCGGCCTTCCGGATGTGGCGGGCGGTGGGCGCGGGTGAACGGGCGTGTCTGGTTTCGCGCCTTCGGCGGCGGCTCGACAATGTCGAGCGCGACCTTGCCGCTGACGTGACCGCGGAGATGGGAAAGCTCTACCGCGAGGCGTTGGGCGAGATTGAAAGCGTGCGGCGTCTGTGCGCTTGGCTATGCGGCGAGGGGCCCGGCGCGCTCGCTCCCGAGAAGGTAGATGCAGGGGACCGGCGGTTCGAGGTACACTACTGTCCGCTGGGTATTGTCCTTATTGTCATGCCGTGGAATTTTCCGGTGTGGCAGGTCCTGCGCACGGCCCTGCCGCTTCTTCTCGCGGGAAACGCGGTGGTCTTGAAACACGCGCCGAATGTTCCGGAGTGCGCGCGCGGCGTCGCGGCCTTGATGGCGGACGCCGGATTCCCGCCGGGACTTTTCTCAAATGTATTCGCGGACAATTCCGCGACGATCGACATGGTCCGCCATCCGCTCGTGGCGGGCGTTTCTTTCACCGGTGGACGCACGGCGGGCGCGCTGATCGGAGGCGCGGCGGGTGCCGCCGTGAAAAAATCGGTTCTCGAACTGGGCGGAAACGACGCGTGGATCATCATGGAAGGATGTGACGCGGGACCGGTTGTCGAGGCCGTGGCGGACACGCGCCTGCGCAATTGCGGCCAGTCCTGCCTCGGGCCGAAGCGGGTGCTTGTCCACCGTTCGTTGTACGCGGAAGTTCGCGACGGCTTGGCGGATAGGTTTGCGCACCGACGGCCGGGACCGCCCATGGACCCGGCTACACGGCTCGCCCCTATGGCAAAGCACGGCCTCCGGGACGGCCTCGATGCGAAGTTGACGGAATGCCGTCGCAAGGGCGACCGCGTGGTCACCGGGGGCGCGGCCCTTTCCGGACCAGGCGCTTTTTATGCGCCGACGGTTCTCGAAACGCGCGGACCCGGATCGCCTGTCTGGGATGAGGAACTGTTCGGGCCCGTCGCGGCGGTGGCAAGTTTCGAGGGCCTACGGGATGCGGTCGACATGGCGAATGCCACACCCTACGGGCTTGGCGCAGTCGTCTTCGATCCCGACGCGGAGCGGGCGGCGCGGGTTCTGCGCGACGGCCTGCGTGTCGGTGTCGGGGCAGTGAACGAGCGCGCCGGATCGCATCCGGCGGTGCCCTTCGGTGGTGCGGGAGCGTCCGGCTACGGACGGGAGATGGGGGTGGCGGGACTACGCGAATTCACGTTGGTCAAAACCATTCGCCTGCGCTGATCAAAATTGCGCGGCTATGCCGAGGCGGATGATTTGGGAGCTGTATTGATTGCGTGTGGCGCGGGCGGGTTCACCGGCGTATGCGCGTTCGGGGTGGTTGAGGATGTTGGTGACCGAGGCGGATAAGGTATAGTCACCCGCAGTGTAGGCGAGGGCGGCGTCGAGGCTGAGAACATCGCCCCGGTAGATGTCACGTCCCGCGCTTTCGCCCAGTTGATCGAGGGCGGAGGACTGGTAGGAGAACTCCGCCGTGGCAGTGAGACCGTTGCGGCGCACGCGCAGATTCGTGCGCAGGAGGTGCCGTGAGCGTTCCGGGAGTGCGAAGGATTCGTCGGGGCGGGTCCCGACGGATGCGGAGGACTGCGAGTAGGTGTATGCGGTCGAAAGGGTGGCCCGCGCATCACCGGGAAGCGGGGGCAGGTCGTTTTGCCACTGTATTTGAAACCCCGATACACGGCCGGAGTCTCCGTTTTCGACGCGTGACCGGGAGAATTCGACGCCGTCGATGAACTCAAAGCGCTGGGCGGTATAGAAAAAGTCGTCGACGTCAATGCGGTAGAGTTCCACCGCGATGTCGCCGACAGGAAGGCCGGTGCGTTCGGCGGCGAGAAGGTAGGCGCGTATGGCGGTGGGGGCGAGCGCGGGGTTGCCTTCGCTGATCGTGCGGGTGGGCAGCGCGACACGACGATACTCCACGATATCAAAGTACTGCGGGCGCATAAGAGCGTCGTAGGCCGCGGTGCGGAGGGTCCACGCGGGGGTCGGGCGGTACGCAAGAGAAAGCGAGGCAAGTGCATTGGTGTAGGTGTTGCTGGCGGGACGCTCCTCAATGACGCGGCGCTCTCCGTTGACATCCACTTCACCGATTGTTCCGCCGCCGGTGCCGACGAATGCCTCCGGAACCACGACCGTGCCGAGGGTGCGCGTGCGGGTGGATTCGAGGCGTCCGCCCGCTTCGGCTTCAAACTTTTGCCCGCGGTAGCCGAGAATCCCGTAGACCCCGGCAACAGACTCGAAGGAGCGGTAGCGTTGTTCGAAGGTTTCGACGGTGGATTGGGCGTCGTTGCGCAGATAGGCGGAGCCTGGTTCCGCACGGAGGTCCTTTGCCCGCGCGGAATCGATCCACGGGGGCAGGTAGTAGGTTCCGCGCACCACGGGATCGGGCAAATCCGCTTCCGCCGCATCCGCAAAGGAAAGGGGACTCCCGGGCCGGGGTCCGAAGACGTCGCGGTCGTGGTGGTTGACGCGTTCTTTTTCGCGGTAGAGCCCGCCGGTGTAGAACCGCCAGTCGCCGGCACCGTTGAGGTCGGCGTCGATATCGAAACGGGCGGCGAGGTCGGTGTCGGTAGTACGTGTTTTCTGGATACGGTAGTTGGAGAGAAAGCTCTCGTCGGAGGCGGTCACGCGCTCCACGGGCGAGAGACGGACATCGGGAAAGTTCGGGTCTTCGATGCGGTAGGTGAGCTGAAGATCGCGGTCGCCGAAGTTCCATGCGTGGACGAGGGGACGGTTGATCCAGCGCGAGGCAAATCCGCTGTAGTCGAGGGTCCAGCGGGGGGCAGTGTGGGTGCCGCCCGCCACCGCCCGCACCGTCGTGCGCCGGTTTGTCGTTTCTCCGAAATAGCGGCGCGCCGTGCCGACGTCCGTGCCCGCCGCAATGTAGGTTATGTCCCGGCCCGGAACGCCGTCCTGGGAAGCCTCTGGAGTCGCTGTGCGGAAGTTCAGTTCGAGGCGGTTGCGGAAATGCAAATCATTGTAGTCACCGGCGAGTAACTGCGCGTAGAGCGTGTTTTGCGGAGAAGGCTCGTATTCGCCGCGCAGGCGGAGCATCCGCACGCGGGTGCGTATACGGTCGCGGGAGAAACGGGGACGCTCAAGTAACCACGCCTCGGTCGAATCACCTTCACTGGCAATGTTTGCCCATGCTGCCTCGTAGTGGTCGATGTAGCGTTCCACCTCCGACAATGTCGCGTTGATCTCGATTCCGGCGGGGCGGTCGCCCGGAAGCGGTGTGTAGGCGCGGAGACTTCCGCCGGGTAGCGCCCGGCCGCGGTAACGCTGGTACTGTGCAAATGTTTCCAGCCGCAGCGACGGACCTCCGCCGAGGGGAAGCCCTCCCGCCGGAAAGAAAGCCCGGTAGTCACTCCCTTCGCCGTCCGCCGCCGCGCCCGGGGCGACACCGAGGAAACCGATTACCTGGTATTCGGAGGCAATGGGATTGCGCTTTTGGAGGACCCGCCCGCGTTCGCGCGGCGACTCGGCGTCTGATCGGCTGGATGAAGCCGGCGCCTCGTCCGCTTCGGCATACATATTCTCCGCGGCCGCACCTTCGGTGTCCGGAAGAGCGGTCACCGCAGCCTCGTCCCGCGACTCGGCGGGAAAGGCAGGATCGGTTGCCGCCGAGGACGGCGGCGCGGAAAGGAATATGAGATGAAAGAGAAGGATGGCGCCAGGCCATCCCCTCGCGGGTGGACATCTTTTTTTCACAGTGCTTGCAGTGTTCCGTGACAAACGGTTCACCGATGGTACAGCACGCGCCGTTCCATTGCGAGTGTGTGAGGCTACGGCTGGAGAAAAGAGCACGGTCCCCAAACAAAGCACGGACATGGTCTGCGGCATGTCGTCAATTTGCTCCCCGGAACCAGTCCGTATCGGATCTGGGCACGGGTTGGAAAACCCGTCCTCCGGGGGCGGGAAACCCGGCATTACCGCACAATCGTTCGACCGAAAACGCAAAGATCCGAATACTGGCAACGATTCTGCTCCGGGCTTGGTCGGAACCGCAAATTCCAACTACAAACAAAAAGAAAAAGATGTCCAAAATCTACCTACGGGTTCCCGCGCGGCGGGAATCGTCACTCACGCACACGCAAGTGTGCCGGGAGGGCGCGGCTCAGGCCGGAACATGCCTCCCCATCCTTCGCCGGGTCGCGCTGCTGACCCTGCCGGTCTTCGCGTCCGCGTCGCTTGCGGCGCAGGACCTTGAGTTCACCGACCTCATCCGTGTGGTGGGCCAGGGCGAAAGCCGTGCCACCAATGCGATCACCTTCGAGGATTTCGAGACGCAACTGCCCGGGTTGAGCCTGGAGAAGTCGCTCGACGCGATTCCCGGGGTGAACGTGCGTTCGACTGACCCGTTCGGATTCTACGAATTCGGAAACGACATCCGTATCCGCTCGTTCGATATCTCGCGTCTTGCCGTGACTGTGGACGACGTGCCCATGGGGCAGAACTCGCCGCGTTACGGCACGCCCGCCGGTCGTGTGGCTGATCCGGAGAATATTCTCACTATTCAGGTTTCGCAGGGAACCGGTGATGTGACGACGCCGGCGATTGAAGCACTCGGGGGCTCCATCATGTATTACACGCGCGATCCCTCCGAGGAGATGGGGGCGATGGTCAAGTGGTCGATTGGTGATTTCGATGCCACGCGGCTCTTCGCTCGTTTCGAGACCGGCGAGTTGTGGAGTGGATTCACGAGCTACATCAGCACCTCGCGGTTCCAGTTCCGCTCGACCGGTGTTCCCGAGTACAGTCGCTCCATCCGCATGGAGGCGAAGGCGAAACAGGAGTTCGAGACGGGGAGTTTCACTCTCTCCTATACATGGAATGACCGCGATGACTTCGATACCCGGAACATTCAGTGGGATCGGTGGCGCGCATTGGAGACGGGTGATCCATACGCCGGCTACGGCACGCCGGATATCTACAACGAGAGTGCCCGGCTCGTTCTGGAAACGTATGCAGCGAATGGCTACGTGGACTACCGCCCGGAGGACTTTCCGGAGATCGCGCCGTTGACGAACGGGTTCTTCCTCGGAAACAAGAGCGACCGCGCGCGGAATTTCGGGCCGACGACCTATATGGATCCCACGATCAACATGGGCGACGGCATCAACTCTCGGTTTTTCAACCGGGCGCGCAACGGCCGGATGGACCACTTCCTGCGCGGACGTTTGGAAATGGACCTCACGGACGACCTCTCCGTGCTTTTCACGCCCTACTTTCAGGACAAGAGTCACTACGGATTGTTCAATGTTGCCCGCGGTGACTCACGCACGCAGTTGCAGAACGCCTACCGGGTGACAAACTTCGACAGTGACGGGAACCTGCGCAACCCGACCTTTGTCGCCCGTCCGGACATCTGGCCGGAATACCTCTTTCATGATGGATCGGGAAATCTCGTTTCCCTTGACACCCCCGGTGCCATCCCGATGGGTTACAATGACCTCAGCGGTGACGGATTCTACAGCACGGGTGATACGCTCAATCCGGACGCCCGTCCCGATCCATTCACGCCCGGCCACGCACTGGCTGTGCGCGACGGCACGGATCCGGCACTCAACGGCGCGACGGCGCGCGACGAGGACTTCGGCGGCGAGCGCTACGGCGCACAGTTGCGGTTTGAGTACGAGATCGGCAACCACCGCATCCGCACGGGTGTCTGGGTGGAGCGGGACAAGCAGAGTGCATACCGTCCCACCTACATGCTTGAAGGGGACAGTGTGTTCGGCGACTTCCTCTACGACCGTGTTCTTTTCCTCAACTACGATCAGAACTTCAAGACAGATTCGTTTGTCGCCTACATTGAAGACCAGATCACGCTCATGGACGGTCGTCTCGGGCTCAACCTAGGCTTCAAGCTGGTCAATTTCGACCGTGAGGCGAGCGGCATTCTGACGACACCGCTCTGGTGGAACCCGGAGGAGGACCGCTCGGTTGTGCGCGGCAATACCTACAAGGATAACTTCCTGCCGCAAGTCGGCGCGACCTACCAGCTGAGTGATCAATACGAAATCTTCGGCAGCTACGCGGAAAACCTCGCCGCGCCGCAATACAACGTCGTGGCGAGCGACACCTTTACGGAGGATTTGCGGCCAGAGACTTCGAAGAACTATGACCTCGGTCTGCGCTATTTCGGCCAGGACTTCAGTGCCACCTTCGCTGTATTCTACAATGAATACAACGACCGTATCCTCTCGGTGCCGCTGACGCAGGAAGAGTTGATTGCGGCCGGGCTCAGCGGTGTGACGGGAGCGACGCGCTTCCGCAACGTGGGCGGTGTCGACGCCTACGGCGCGGAGATCGCCTTTGACTGGCGCACGCCGGTGGAGAACCTCCGCCTTATTGGTTCGTTTGCCTATCAAGTGGGTAAGTTCCAGGAAGACCTTAACGTCGGCTACCAAACATGGCATGACGATCCGAGCGATCCGCGTTCGGTCTTCTACGAGCCGTTCCAGTTCGACGAGGACGGCAACCCGACCCTCTCCCGCGAGTTGCAGGAGGGCAAGCGGCAGGGCAATACGCCGGAGTTCACGGCGAGCCTGGATGCCCGCTACAATATCGGAGGATTCGGTGTTGATTTCGGTTTGAAGTACTACGACAGCGTCTACGTGAACACGTTGAACACGGAAAAGGTTCCGTCCTACACTGTGGCCAACGCGGCGGTGACCTACCGGTTCGGTGAAGATACGGCGCTCTCCGGATTCCGCGCCACCCTCAGCGTAGACAACCTTTTCGACAAGTACTTCTTCTACGCCGGCAACTACACCGGCTCGTTCAACGGAAACGTGCGTGCTGATTACGGGCGCAATGTTACCTTTACAGTGACGGCGGAATTTTAGGGTCAGCTATCGTGAGCCCTAATTGAGGGACTCCACAAGAGGCCCCGGACGTTCCAAGGCGTCCGGGGCTTTCTCTTTCCAATCCCGCGACGGCTAAAGCTCCAACGGGATTTTGAAATAGCGCACGTGATCCGACGGAACTGGTTCATTTTCATCGGCGGGTGCTCGAATTCATCTGCCTTCAGGGGTTGGCATGGAAACGGCTTTTGTATGGCCGAAAGCGTTTCAAAACCACTTTCGCAAAAAGATGTCCAAATACATTTCAATGATCATGGCGGGTGCGCTCGTCCTCACAGCAGTCGCGGCAACGGGATCGGAGCCGGTCCGCCGCCTTCAAGCAACCCTGCAAGAATGGGTCGAAGTCGAAAAGGCGGTCTCCGAAGAGGAGAACAACTGGTTGATCGAGCGCCAGCTGATCGGCGACAGCATCGCGGTGCTAACGGCGCAGCGGGATACCTTCGAGGAGCGCAAAGCGGCAGCGGAGGAGACAACCTCCCGGGCGGCGGCGGAACGCCTTGAACTGGCTGAAGAGCGCGAATCGCTGGAGGCCGTTTCGCGCCTGACGGAGGAGACCGTGCGCGCCTACGAGCGGCAGATGCTCGATCTCATTCCGCGCTTGCCCGACCCGCTTCGGCAGGAGCTTTCCGCAGTGACACGCCGCATCCCGCGCGATCCAGAAGACACCTCTCTTGGGCTCTCCGTGCGGGTGCAGAATCTCGTCGCGGTGCTCTCTCAGGTGGACCGTTTCAACACTACCGTGACAAAAGTATCGGAAATCCGGGATCTGGAGGAGGGTGCCCGCGAGGTTTCAACACTCTATTTTGGACTCGCCGTAGCCTACTTTGTGGACCAGACAGGGTCATTCGCCGGCTACGGACTTCCGGGTGCTGACGGCTGGGAGTGGCGGACGGACACGTCACTGTCGGGTCCTCTCCGCAACCTCATGGCTGTCTACGAGGGCACGCGCGAGGCACAGTTTATCGCACTTCCCGTATCCATTCGGTAACTTCAATTGAGCCTCACTATGATGCGAAAAATTCACTCTGTCGCGGCCTTTGCGGCATTCGTCGCCGCTGTCATTCCAGCGGGTGCGCGCCTTGATCTGGCTTCGGCGCAAGAAGATGCCGACGGTCGCCTGCAGGCATCACTCGACCGGCTCTCCGCACTGCGCGCCGAGATACGCGAGTCCAAGCTACCGCTCGCCCGTGAGCTGTCTTCTCTGCAAGAGACTGTGCGCGAGTTGGCGCGGGAGTCGGAGCGCGCGCAGCGGCTCGCCGACAATAGCCAGGTTGATCTCGAGACTCTGCGCGAGTCGGTCCGGGCGCGGCGGGAGGAGCAAGTGTACATTACGAATCTCCTGAGCGAATATGCCCGTGCCATCGAATCACGCATGGAGCCGAGCGAATTGCCGATCTATTCTGAAAGGCTGTCCGCCATTCTCGACCTTGACACGGACGAGATCGGTGAGGATCCGGTTGGAAACATGGAGCGCGCTCTCGGCCTTGTCGGCCTTGGAATGGAACGAACGGACGCGTTGCTCGGAGGCATGGTGGTCGATGGTCCCGGGGTGGGTCCGGACGGTTCCGTTGTCGAGGGCAAGTTCGCACACCTCGGGCCGCTTGTTCTCTTTCATGGAAGCGGGCGGGGTATCGGCGGCATCGCCCAGCGCGGCACGACGGAGCAGCCGACGATTCTGCCGGTTGCCCGAGGGGCGTTCGACGGTGGAATCGCTTCGCTCGTGGAGTCGGGGAGCGGCACTGTTCCGCTGGACCCAACGCTTGGCAACGCTCTTGCCCTCGCCGAGATCGAGGAGACTTTCGTCGAGCACATCGCCAAGGGCGGCATGTGGATTTTCCCAATTCTCGCTTTTGCGGCGATCTCCTTTGTCGTCGCGCTCTTCAAGGCTTTCGAGCTGTTCACCCTACCCAAGGCGACGCCTACGAAGTGGAAGGAGATCTTTGCTCTGCTCGCGGAGGGCAAGCGGAAGGAGGCTCTGCACGAAGCGTCAGCAGTTCCCGGTGCAGCCGGAAAAATTCTTGAGGAGGGCATCCGCCACATCGATTCCGACACCGAGCTGATCGAAGAGATCCAGTACGAGATTGTCATGGAAACGAAACCCAAGGTCATGCGGTTGCTGCCGATGATTTCAGTGACGGCGGCGGTCGCCCCGCTCCTCGGACTTTTGGGAACGGTCACGGGCATGATCAATACCTTCAAGCTCATTCAAGTCTTCGGCACGGGTGACGCCCGGCAGCTCTCCTCGGGTATTTCCGAGGCGCTGATCACGACGGAGTTCGGCCTCATTGTGGCCATCCCTAGCCTGATTCTCTACGCCTTTCTCTCGCGCAAGGCGCGCGGCTACATCGGCGATCTCGACAAACTGTCCATCGCCTTCGTCAACGGCGTGAAGAAGCTGCGGGCTTCCGAGCGGACGAAGTCGGCGGCCTGAGACCGGTGAATTGACGCCAAACTTCCGACACGATGATGGAAACTTTTCACACCGAGATCCTGCCCATCTGGCTCGCCGGCGGATGGCTGATGATCCCTCTCGCGATCCTCGGGTTGCTGATCTATCTCGCGGTTTTCGAGTTGTATGTCCACCTTGCGCGGCGCAATTTCTACAAGGCCGACCCGAACACATGGGGCCACTGGATTGACGTACCTGAAGACTCAAAAGGTGAGCTGGGCGAAATCATCCGCTATACACAGGCAGACGCGGAAAAGGCGGACGATATTCGCGGGCGCTTCACTGAAGTACGGCGCGCCTATCTGCCTCCCGTCCGGGCGCGTATTCGGTTTGCCAATATCCTCGCCGGGGCCGCGCCGCTCATGGGGCTTCTGGGGACCGTCATGGGTATGCTCTCCACCTTTGTGGGGCTTTCCGTAAGCACGGCGGGCAATACCATCGACCTTGTCGCGGGCGGTATTTCGGAAGCGCTCGTGACGACACAGACCGGCCTTGTCCTTGCCATTCCCGCGTATGTCATGGTCTCGTCACTGCGCAAGCGGGAGGAGCAGTTGGCCACATTTCTCAGCCGCCTTGAGACACTGACGATCCTGCGCTTCCAGCGTCGGCGCCACCTCGCGGAGAGAGTGGCCTCCGGAGATCCGGGGGAACCGCCGACGGCGGCGGAGGCACCGCCCGCGCCCACGGATGGCAAACAACCTGACGCGGAGGGAACGGACGCGGTCGGCGAAGAAGGAACGACGGATGAAGAACGCCACGAAAATCGAAAGGTGAGAACAGCATGAGCAAGCGACGCAGCGCTATTGAAGAAGAGGCGGAGAGCGATGAGATCAATATCTCGCCGCTCATCGACATGGTATTCATTTTGTTGATCTTCTTTATCGTCACGACGGTCTTTGTCGAGGAGACGGGGGTCGACGTGAACAAACCGGAAGCCGCATCGGCCATCGACCTTGAGAAGAACAGTGTTCTGCTGGCGATCACGGAAAACGGGCAGGTGGTTTACGGTGGAAGGGAGATCGGCGTAAACGGTGTTCGTTCGATTGTGCGCCGCCTCACCCAGCGCGACAACATCCCTGTCATCATCCAGGCGGACAAGGCGGTGTCCGTTGACCTCCTCATGCGGGTCTACGACGAGGCCAAGCTTGCGGGGGCGAACGAGATCAACGTGTCGACTGAGTAGGGTGGCCCATGAGTGACCGATTCAACGCCTTTCGCGCACCCAAGCCGACAATCCGCTCCGTGCCGGTTGTGCTGCTGGCGCTCTTCGTGCTTGCGGGACTGTTCGCTCTGCTGCCGTTCACACAGGTGTTGGCCGGCTTCCGGGGATCAGAGCAACAGGTGCGGCGCATGATTGCGGCGCCGCCTCCGCCGCCTCCGCCCCCGCCGGAGCCGCCCCCGCCGCCGGTGGAGGATCGGAGCGATCCGCCTCCCGATCTTTCCGCGCCGCCTCCGCCGCTCAATTTGTCGCAGCTCGACATGTCAATCAATCCCGGTGTCGGCGGTGCCCTCATGGCGAGTATGGATATGGGCGGGTTTGGCATGGACGCCGACGAGACTCAGGAGGAGATGCGGCTCTTCGAACTGCACGAACTGGACCGCGAACCGCGTCGTGTGCGCGACCCCGGGATGCGTATTCCCGGCGACCTCAGGCGCAATCAGACGCCCGGTTATGTAAACATACGCTTCACCCTCCACACAGACGGGACGCTGGAGCACATCGAGACGATCGAAGCGTCTCACCGCGGCTATGAGCGGATGGTTCTCGAATGGGCCCGCAACGCGCTTTATGAACAACCGACGCGCAGGGGCGAACCCGTGCGCGCCACAATGACCATCGAAATTCCCATTGAATGGCAATGACACCGATCCTGCACAACATCCGTAGTCTATCTCTCTTTGCGGCGGCCCTCGCCGCTGTTCCTGCCGCGCTCGTCGCGCAGGTTTATCCACTGAGCACAAACTCGTGGGACAATCCCGAGTTCCGGGAGCGCTTCATGGGAACCTACGGGTTCGACATGGAAACGAATCCGAGCGTGAGCCGCGAGGAGATGGAGATCTTTCAGGAGATCCAGCCGCTCATTGCCTCGAATCCACAGCGCGCCATCGAGCGTTTGCGCTCGGTCATCAACCGTGATTCCAGCGCCGCCCTCGACCAGATCCTCGGCAATCTCTACTATCAGGAAGGCCGCACCGAGGAGGCGGTGCGCGCATACCGGGAGGCCATCCGCAAATTCCCTAATTTCTTTCGCGCCTACCAGAACCTCGGGCGTGCCTACGTGGCCACCGGACGCTACCGCGAGGCCCTGCCCATTCTTCTCAAAGCCATTGAAATCAACGGCGGTGACGGTTCTATGTATGGGCTTGTCGGGTACTGTTACCTCAATGAAGGCCGCTATTCCTCGGCGCTCGACGCTTACCGCTTTGCCATCATGTTTCAGCCGGAAAATCCGGACTGGCGCACAGGTAAACTAAGCTGCCTCATGCGCCTTGGATTGTACAATGAAGCCGCGGGCACAATCTATGAATTTATCGGCGACGATCCCGGCAACCACGAATATTGGACGTGGCAATCCAACGCCTTCCTTAGCCTCGAGCAAACCTCCCGCGCCGCCGCCAATCTTGAAGTCCTGCGTATGATGGGCCGGGCCAATCCCCGCTCCCTCCAACTCCTCGGCGACATCTATATGAACGAGGGGGTGACCACGCTCGCGCTGGACGCCTACCGTGACGCCTTTGACTCCGGCGAACTGACCGCAGCGCAGGCCGTCCGTATGGTTGAGGCCCTCGTCAACCGCTCCGAATACGACGACGCGCTCTCTCTCCTCGAGCGCGTGCCGGAGAGCGTAGACCTGACACCTGAGGAAGACCTTCGCGTGCTCAATCTCAATGCCCGCATCCTCCTCGCACAGGGCGAACGCGCCGACGCCGCGGAGATTCTCGAGCAGGTCGTTTCCCGCGATCCCATGAACGGACGGGCACTTCTTCTCCTTTCCGATTACCACATGGAGGAAGACGACCTCGACGAGGCGCTCCTCTACGCCGAAAACGCGTCCAAGGTCGAGGACACCCGTGTCGACGGCCTTCTCCGCATGGCGCGCATCCACGTCGCCCGGCGCAACTACGGGGACGCTGTCCGCGAACTGCGGCGCGCCCATGACCTGCGCCCCGCCACCTATATAGCCGATTATCTCAGCCGCGTCGAACAGGCAGCTGCGCGGATGTAGCCTGAAGCGGTCCCGTCCTTTTCAGTCGCGGGGCTCCGCACCGCTCCGATGCCACGGGGGCGGCGGTATGCGAGCTTGCTCGCGCCTGCGGCGGAGGAGGGCCGCGGATAGAGCCCTTGCCGCCGGAAGGCCGGAGCAAGCTCCGACGCCACGGGGTGGCGCTTGTCCGGTCAATCGTCTTTTGTCTCCACAGCGAGGCGGAGGAAGGCGCGGGGCTCGCCGGGGTAGGCAAGGGGGCTTTGCAGGCGGAGGGTGATGTGTTCGACGGCGGGGTCGTGCGGGTCGGGTTGGGGGGGGGCGACGCGCTCGACGAGGGCGGTGTCGCCGGGTCCGGGAACACTCCATTCGGTGAGGTCGGTGGAGACGGCGATTTTGTAGACGAGGTCGTGGATCTCGTAGAGGTGGTCGCCATGCTCGGTGCCGCCCGCGAGGCGCGCGTAGCTCAGGTAGAGGTGGGTTTCGCCTTCGCTGCTTTCCGTCCAGTGGAGGGGGAGGCGGGGAGTGGCGTCGTCGAGGGGACCGAGCCCGAGAGCGTATTTGAGCAGGTTGACGATGCCGTCGGCGGCGGGCATGCCGAGTTGGCCGCGCTCGGCGGCGGGGATACCGTCGTATTGATCGATCCAGCCCGCGAAGGTGGCGGGTGGCCCGGCGGGTAGCGCGGGGGTGTAGGTGACGCTGACCCCACTGACATCGAGGAAGTTGGCCGTATTCCGGTTGTAGTAGCCGAAGGTGACGGTGTTGAAGGTGTGAAAGCCGTCGTGGGGCACGTTGTTGTCGGAAGCCGTGACGACGGTTGTGCCGTCGGTGAAGACGAGGTCGATGCCCTCGGGCGTGCGTGTGAGGGTGAGCGTGTAGGTCTTGAAGGTATCCGTGATGGCGAGAGCGGCGGCACCGGATTCGATCAAGGTGTGGTCACCCCCGGGAAAGCGGCCGAGCCAGTTGTCTGCGCCGGCGTCGCGGAAGAGACCCGCCGTGCCCGTGCCCGCCCCGACGGCGGCGACGTAACCGAAATCGTCTGCAAAAACACTCTGCCCGTCGGCGGTGGGGAGGGTGCCGTTGTTGTTTCCGATGCCGAACATGAATTCGTTATCCCGGTTGCCTTGGTTCCCGGTGAGTTTGACCGTGAAGGAAAAGGCCAGTTCGTCGCCCACATCCAGACTTATGCCGGACCAGTTGGAGGCGAGGTAGGTGTGGGAGTTGGAAGCGGTCCGTCCGAGGGAGAGGACGCCGTCGGCCTGGTTGATGACAACGCCAGCCGGGGGCCCGATAGAAAACCATGCCGGATCGACCGTGCGGTCGTTGTCGGCAAAGTCGTCGTAAAAGACGAAGAGCGGACCAGCCCCGGCTTCGAGGGTGGTGGCAGTGGCGGTTCCGCTGTAGGCGGAGAAGCCGACCTCATTGAAGGCACGGAGGCGGTAATGGTAGGTTGTTTCAGCGGAAAGGCCGGTATCGTTGTGTGCGGTGGTGTTGGCCGAAAGGAGGGCGACCTCGCTCCAGGGCCCGTCCGCGTGGGGAGCGCGTTCGAGGGCGAAGCCGTCTTCGTTGTGGGCGTGGTCGGCCCATTGCAGGTGGATGCGCGAGGCGTTGACGGCGGTCGCGGTGAGCGAGGCGGGCGCGGCCGGGGGTTCGGGCGGGCCTGTATCTTCGAGGGTGGTGGCGCTGACGGTGTTGGTATAGGGTGAGTCGCCGTCGGCATTGTAGGCGCGCACGCGGTAGTGGTGCGTGGAGGACGGGGGCAGGCCGGTGTCGCTGAAAGCGTTGGTCCCGGCGGGGACAGTGGCGATTTCGGCCCAGCCGGAGGTGCCGGTGGCGGAGCGCTCGATTTTGAAACCGAGTTCGTTTGTGGCGTTATCCGTCCACGCGAGGTCGATGCGCTCGTGCGTCGTTCCGGTGACGATGAGGTCGGAGGGCGCGATGGGCAGATCGGGCAGGCCGCCGCCGGCGAACTCGCCCGTGTTTTCAATGACGATGTAATCGAGGAGGACCTGGTGGGAGGGCGGGCGGATGCGCACGGTGTGGTTGCCCTCGGGGAGGAGACCGGAGTCATAGGCGAGATAGCGCGGCTCCGTGAGGCGGGTGGGGGACACGAGGGTGACGGGGTTGTTCAGGTCGTTGAGGAAAATTTCCATGCGCTGCTGGGTGGGCTGGAGATTGTGCACGAAGATCATGAAGCGTGTGCCGCGAAAGTTGAGCGTGACGTAGGCGTTGTCGGCGGCGCGGAATTGCGTGTAGGTGCCGCCGGAGGCGTCGGCATTGGTGAAGACGGTCTTCGCACCCGTGTAGACAAGGCGGGGATCGCCGTCTTCGATCACGTCGCGGTGACCGATGACGATTTGGCGGGCGGCGGAGGTCACCGTGCCGGCGGAGGTCTCCGCGACCACGGTCACTTCGTAGACGCCTTTGGTCGGTTCCCAGGCGGCGGTGAAGGGGGCTTCGGTGACGGTGTGCAGGGGGGAGCCGTCGACGACAAAAGTGACGCTCTGCAGATCCGCCGCTCCGGGATTGACGGCGGCTTCGAGCGTGAGCGATCCGGGCGCGACAAGGTCGAGGTGCGGGCTCACAATTTCGGCCCAGGCCTCGGTCGCTTTGCGCAGCTCGATTTGCTTGTCGTAAAGATCCGGATACACCGGCACGACGCCTTCGTCGGCAATGATGTTGCCTTTGTCGCCGGGGACCATTCCCCAAGCGGCTCCGTTGAAGCGCGGACCGTGCACGCCGACGAGGGCCCCGCTGCTGTGGGCGTCGGGGTGGTTGACCCATTCGCCGTTGTTGTCGCCGGTGTTGCCGCGGATGTTCCAATGGACGACACGCCGCCCGACGAGGGGTCCCGTGTTGTTGTTGCCGCCCGGTCGCCCGATGCTGTTGAGCACGTGGATGTCGGTGCGGAGAATATCGAAGGACATGTAGCGGTGGGAGTCGAAGGAGCCGCCCCCGGAGTCCGTTCCGAGGCCCATGTTGCCCCGGCGGAAGACGTTGCCCGAAGCCATGTCCTCGATGCTGATGCCGTGGGAGATGCGGGGTTCCATGACAAAGTCCGTAATGAGATTGTCATGACCGCGCACGACGCTGATGCCGTGGTGCAGGCGCACGTCGCCGAGGATGCGCACGTCGCGCAGCTCGATGTGTTTTGTTGAGCGCGTCATGATGCCGTTTTGCGCGTTCACGATGTCGACGTTGCGCACCCAGCAATTAACCGTCTTGGTGAGGTAGAGGGCGTTGTGGCGGACGTCGTGCGAGTGGGCATCGGGGAGGTTGGGCGCGCTCGTCAGCTCGATCGTGAGGTCTTCGACTCCGCTTTCGCTGATGATCTCGCCCATCGTTTCGAAGGCCACTTCCCATTTCGCTCGGGTGCGCAGGCGGAGGGGTTGGTCGAGGGTGACGAGGTTGCCCTCGATACGTGCGATGCGCACCGGCCAGACCCATTGGTGGCGGCTGTTCATGGCCCCGGCACCGGCCCAGTTGAAGGTGTGCATGAGCGGGTGCCCGACCATGTCTTTGTAGAGGTCGTAGTCGCCGCTGGCGGCGGCATTTTTGTAGACGAGGCGAAAATAGGCACCCTCGCGCAGGTGGGAGGCGTCGTCCACTTCCAAGGTAAAGGCACCCTCCGGATGATCGCCCGTGACCTCGGCCACGCGTTTGCCGATGAATCCGAGGTTGGCCGGGGCTTCGGGCCACCAGGTCCCCGTGTCGACGCCCATGTTCGCGCCTTCGTGAGAAGTGTTCAGGCGGAAATCGCGGCGGAGTTGCGCGGCCGGTCCCATCCAGAGGAGCCCCCCCTGCCAGAACCAGTGCGTGTTGCCGTTGCCGTCGATGAAGGTGCCGATGGCGTGGTCGAGGTCGTTCGGAAAGCGGATCGTCGTCGCCTCCGGTCCGGCCCCGCGGAGAACGACGCCGCTCTGGTTGAGGTGGATCATCTTGTCCACGACATACACGCCGGGGGGGATGTAGACGGCACCGCCGCCCGCGCGCCATGCCGCTTCGATGGCGCGCTGAAAGGCGGCGGTGTTGTCCGTCTCGCCGTCGCCGTTCCCCCCGAAGTCGAGGAGATCGGCCACCACGGGGACGTCGGGGATGGGGGCGGCCCCGCCGCGGTAGCCAGCGTAGGCGTTGTGGGGAATGTTCGGGTGGGTGTGGGGTGCGGTCGCAAAGTCGTCCCAGATCTGGGCCGCTCCACCGGAAGCGAATAGGGAAGGGGCGGTCACCATGGCGGCGAGGAAAGCGCGGATTCGGCGGTCGGGAAGCGATAAACGCATGTTCGGCGGGTTGTTTGGAGTCGTGGAACGGGGGTGGGGGAAAGGGGAAATGAACGCATGTTACCGTGCTGTCGACCGGGCTGTCTTCCGTTTTCCCGCAAAAGCGCTTCCGCTTATGCGCTGTGATGGCGGCGGTATTGTGTCGGGGAGCAGCCCATGTATTTGGCGAATCGTTCGGAGAGGTCGGCGTGTTTGTTGAAGCCGCAGCGCTGCGCGATCTCGGCGACGCTCAGGTCGGAGTCGAGGAGCATCCGGGCGGCCCGCTGCACGCGCTTTTGCATGATGAAGTTGCGCATCGATTCCCCGCGGTACTTGCGGAACTTCTCGCTCAACGAGCGCTCGGACATCGGATACCTTGCGAGCACTTCGCCTACTGTGGGCGAGTGCCCGCGGTTGATCTCGCTGGAAATCCAGCGGGCGATCTTTGAAAGGAGCGGATCGGCGCAGGAAAATCCGCCCGTCGTCTCGCGTTCGACGAGCTTTGCACCGCGAACGTAGATGACCTTTCCCGGTTCGTAATCACCGTGCTGGACAGCCCGTTCCAGGGCGTCCGCCGCGTTGGTGCCCATACCCGCGAAATTGGGCACGACGGAGGTCAGCGGTTCGCCTTCGGAGGGATCGTCGAGGCGTGAGAAGTCGTCGTCCACGCCGACGATGCCGATGGTGTCGGCATAGTCCGGTTCGCAAATCCGGAGGGCGCGCAGGAAACGCACGCCGATAAGATCGTTGGCCGCGAAGACGCCCCCGCTTGGTCCGATTTCGGAAAGCCATGCCGTCACTTGCCGGGCCTCTGCCTGCTCGGTCGTCTCCGGGTCCATGCGGTCGCGCTTTTCAAACCCGAAATCCGCTTCGAGGCGCAGACCGCGCTTCTCGAGGGATTTGGCAAACCCAGCGCGGCGCGCTTCCGAAAAGGCGGAGGGCGGATCGCCGACAAAAAAGAAACGCCGGAAGCCTACGGCGGCAAGATGCTCTGCTGCGATGCCGCCAATTTCGTCGCTGTCGTAGCGGATGTTGATGGCGCATGCGCAGGGTGGCAGCCGCTCCGAGGTATTGACCGCGGGCATGCGGAATCCCTCGACCATCTTGAGCACGCGGCTGTTGCTCACCGGCAGGACGATCCCCCGGCCCCCGGCGGTGTCATCAAGGCGCTTATCATGGCTCCGGATCATGACAATGGGCAGCGGGCTCACCTTGCGCCACTGCGCCTTGAAGGCCTGCTCGATGAGGCCCGCAAAGGTCAGGCTCGACGGCGAGACAAAGTGCACAAATCCGGACATGCTCTCATCGTGGGGAAATCCTTCGTCAAATCAATGCTTGTCAGGGGCCTGCGTTTCCCGGCGCGGGCCAGCGGAGAGCAGAGGTTTACGGGGATTCGGTTTGCAAAGTGGAACCGCGTGGATTCCCTCGCTTTTTTCTTCACCCTTCCAGAAATCCGGAGCAGGTTCTTCACCATGTCAGACGAAACGAAACTTGAATCCGTCAATCAAGACGAGCCTCAGAACCAGTCGAACGGCAGTGGCAAGTGCCCCTTCATGAGCGGCGCGCTCAACCCCACCGCCGGGAGCGGCTTCTCGAACCGCGATTGGTGGCCGAAGCAGTTGCGCCTAAACATTTTGCGCCAGCATTCCGGTCTCTCCAACCCGCTGGGGAAGGGCTTTGACTACGCCGAGGCCTTCAAGTCGCTCGACCTCGCTTCGGTGAAGAAGGACCTCACTGCGCTCATGACCGATTCGCAGGACTGGTGGCCGGCCGATTACGGTCACTACGGGCCGCTCTTCATCCGCATGGCCTGGCACAGCGCGGGCACCTACCGCACAGCGGACGGCCGCGGTGGCGCCGGCACCGGTACGCAGCGCTTCGCCCCCCTCAATAGTTGGCCGGACAACGCCAACCTCGACAAAGCGCGCCTCCTCCTCTGGCCGATCAAGAAGAAGTATGGCGACAAAATTTCCTGGGCCGATCTCATGATCCTCGCGGGCAACGTTGCCCTCGAATCGATGGGCTTCAAGACCTTCGGCTTTGCCGGGGGACGCGTTGACGTGTGGGAGCCGGAGGAAGACATTTACTGGGGGCCGGAAGCGGAATGGCTCGGCGACAAGCGCCATTCCGACGGTCGCGACCTGCAAAACCCGCTTGCTGCCGTGCAAATGGGCCTGATCTACGTGAATCCGGAGGGCCCGAACGGCAATCCCGATCCCCTCGCCGCCGCCAAGGACATTCGCGAAACCTTTGCCCGCATGGCCATGAACGACGAGGAAACCGTCGCCCTCATCGCCGGCGGCCACACCTTCGGCAAGACCCACGGTGCGGCCGATCCGGGCAAACACGTGGGCCCCGAGCCCGCCGGTGCCCCCATCGAAGCCCAGGGCCTCGGCTGGCACAACAGCTTCGGCCCCGGCCACGGCGAACACACCATCACGAGCGGTCTCGAAGGGGCATGGACGACCACGCCGACGCGCTGGAGCAACAACTACTTCGAAAATCTCTTTAACTACGACTGGGAACTGACGAAGAGCCCTGCCGGAGCCTACCAGTGGAAGCCCAAGGGCGACGCCGGCGCGGGCACGGTGCCCGACGCGCACAACCCGGAGAAGCGCCATGCACCCTTCATGCTCACGACCGACCTTTCCCTCAAGGTCGACCCGGCTTACGCGAAAATTTCCAAGCGCTTCTACGAAAACCCCGGCGAGTTTGCCGATGCCTTCGCCCGCGCCTGGTTCAAGCTCACCCACCGTGACATGGGGCCGCGCGTCCGCTACCTCGGGCCGGAAGTGCCCGAAGAGGAGCTGCTCTGGCAGGACCCGGTGCCGGCCGTGGACCACGAACTGATCGGCGAGACCGAAAAGAATCTCCTCAAAAAAGCGATTCTCGACACCGGCCTGACCGTCTCCCAGCTCGTCACGACGGCGTGGGCTTCGGCTTCGACCTTCCGGGGCTCCGATATGCGCGGCGGGGCCAATGGTGCGCGCCTGCGTCTCGCCCCTCATAAGTATTGGGAAGTCAACAACCCGACCGAGCTGCCCAAGGTGCTCAATGCCCTCGAATCCGTGCAAAAGAGGTTCAACGACGGCCGCAGCGACGGCAAAAAAGTTTCCCTCGCCGACCTCATCGTCCTCGGCGGTTGTGTTGGGATCGAAGAAGCCGCGCGCCGCGCCGGACACGAAATCACCGTGCCCTTCACGCCGGGCCGCACCGACGCCACGCAGGAGCAGACCGATGTCGAGTCCTTTGCCTTTCTCGAGCCCGAGGCTGACGGGTTCCGCAACTACGCCAAGCGCCGCTACACCGTCTCCGCCGAGGAGATGCTCCTCGACCGTGCCCAGTTGCTTACCCTCACCGCTCCGGAAATGACCGTTCTCGTCGGCGGCATGCGTGTGCTCGGAGCAAACTTCGGCGGGTCCAAGCACGGTGTCTTCACCGACCGCCCGGAAACGCTCACGAACGACTTCTTCGCCAACCTTCTCGACCACGGCGTGACCTGGAAAGCGACCTCCGAAGCGAGCACCGAGTTCGAGGGCCGCGACCGCAAATCCGGTGAAGTGAAGTGGACCGGCACCCGTGTCGACCTCATCTTCGGTTCCAACTCCGAGCTGCGCGCCCTCGCCGAAGTCTACGCCACCGTCGACGGCGAAACGCGCTTCCTCCGCGACTTCGTCGCCGCATGGCACAAAGTCATGGAGCTGGACCGCTTTGATCTGCGCGCGTAGCGAATCTGCCCGGCAGATTCGACGGGGGTGGGTTGGTCGTCCGGGAATCGGTGCCCGAATCCGAAGCACCCACCCTCGAAGCTTTGCTGAAAGCTTCGCTACGCCGTCACGTAGAGGTGGCGTGCGAGCTTGCTCGCGCTTGCGGAGCAAAAGCCCCCCCGCCCTTCCAGACCTCAAATTGGCGCTCACCGCGCTTGCCGATTTTCGGGCAGGTGAGCAGTGAGCGTTTCCACGATCTCGGCGGCATTCCATGCAAGGTGAATGCGGTATTCGTCGGCGGGGGCGATCCAGGCACCGGCTTCGGGGTCGTAGTAACTGCGGTTGCGGGCGGGGATCTTCATCGTCACTTCTTCCGATTGCCCCGGCTCGAGGAAGATTTTGGTGAAGGCGGCCAACGATTTCGGAGGGTGCGGGAGCAGACCGGCGGGCAGGCTGACATAGCCCTGCAGGAGCGCCGCCCCGGCCCGGTCTCCGGTGTTGGCGACCACGGCGCGAAGGCTCAGGTTGGCCGGGTCCGTTGTATCCAATCCGGCGCTACGCGCGGTGAAAGTGGTGTAGCTCAGGCCGTAGCCAAAGGGAAAGAGGGGTTCCGGGCCATCGGCATCGTGCCAACGGTAGCCGAGGTTCAGGCCTTCGCTATAGCGGATGCGGTCCGGTCCGTATTCGCCGATGGCGTGGGCCGCAACATCCTCCAACCGCTTTGGCCAGGAAATGGGCAGGTGGCCGGATGGGTTGAGGTCGCCGAGGAGCAGCTGTGCGAGAGAGCGTCCGCCCTCCTGACCGGGATACCATGCCTGGACCAGCGCGGGAACTGCATTCAGCCACGGCAGTTCGACCGCGCTGCCTCCAAAGAGGACGACAATTGTCTTCGAATTAGCAGCCGCGACCCGCTCGATGAGGTCATCCTGACAGCCGGGCAACTGCATATCGCCGCGGTCAACCCCTTCCGTATCGAGGCGGTGACTACAGCCACCGAAGACCACGACCGCATCCGCCGAGCGGGCGGCGGCCTCCGCTTCGGCATACGGATCTTTGCCGCCGGCGAGTTCCCCGCCCGGAGGAATCCAGCCAAAGGAAAAGCCCTGTGCATTCACCTTCGGACGGTAGGCGATTTCGACGGTATAGGCCTGTCCTGCCTCCAGGTTCACCTGCGTGGCTTCGGTTGTTGCGGCTGTCAGGTCCCACACATCGAAGAGCTTTCTGCCCGCCAATGTGACGGAGAAATAGTCGCCCCCGCGCGCCACGAGGGTGTAGCGCCCGCTGACCTCAGGGGTGATGGTGGCCGTGTAGTGGTGCATCCATCCGCCGATGTTCAGCCCGGCGGGTTGATCTTTCGCGGGTTGGGCCAGCTCCGGCAGCACGGCCGTCGCGCGGGGCGCACCGTCACGACCGCGATTGGCATAGGTCTCCCGCAGCCAGCCGCGAATGCCCGCTTGGTCGGCCACGCCGAGGCAGGTCAGGGGAATCGCCTCCACGCCATCGATTTCCACCGGATACCCCTTCACGTGCACGATCTCCACCTCCGGTCCAAGCGCCTCGCGCAGACCCTCCATGGGCGTGATTTCATAGTCCGCGCGAACGCCGGAGGAACCGCCGCCGCCCGCGTGCACGCGCGTGGCGTTGTCCCCAATGACCGCGAGGCGGCGCAGATCGGCGCGCTTGAGCGGCAGGGTGGCGGAATCGTTTTTCATGAGCACGAGGGCCTCATCGGCAATCGCTTTGGCGATGGCGCGGTGCTTCGGGGTGAGGCGCTCGCCGGTGGCCCGCGACGACGGCGGATTCAGTTTCCCGATGCGTTGGTGCACGCGCAGCACCCGGCGAACCTTGTCGTCCAGCCAGGCCATGGGATAAGTGCCGCTTTCGAGTCCGCGTTTGAAGGCTTTGTCCAGGTAGTGGTTCCCGAGGCGACCGCCCATTTCCAGATCCAGACCCGGCCGCGCGGCCTCATCGGCATCGTGCACACCTCCCCAGTCGCTCACGACGAGGCCCTCGAATCCCCATTCGTCCTTGAGGATGGTCTGCAGTAAGCGGTCGTGGTGACAGCAGTGCGTGCCATTCAGAAGATTGTAGGCCCCCATCACCGTGAGGCAGCCGCCCTCTTTGATCGCTGCTTCGAACGCAGGCAGGTAAAGCTCGCGCAGGGTGCGTTCGTCGATGAGCACATCAACGCCGTTGCGGTTCAGCTCCTGATTGTTGCAGGCGAAGTGTTTCACGTCGGCGGCGACATCGTGGCGCTGGATCCCCCGGATCACGGCCACGGCCATGCTCCCGACTTGCAGGGGATCTTCGCCCATGTATTCAAAATTCCGACCGCACAGGGGCGTGCGGATGAGGTTCACCCCCGGTCCGAGGATGATGTCTTTGCCGCGCGCCCGCGCCTCCGCGCCGAGGACATCGCCAAACTCGGTCGCCCGGTCGAGATTCCACGTGGCCGAGAGGGCCATCCCCACGGGCAGGTAGGTCGTGGCATCATCAAAGTTCCCCAGGGGCACAAAGGAGTCGTATTCGGTTTCCTGCCGGACGCCGTGCGGGCCATCCGAGAGGCGCAGATCTTCAATACCCAGCCGGGGAACACCGGCGACGGTAAAGCAGCCGTCGCCATGGATCAGGCGGATCTTTTCATCCAGGGTGAGCGCTGCAAGGAGGGAATCGAGCTGCGCTTCGGCATCGGTTTGTTTGGGATTGGGGGATTTAGACATGGTTGGGAGAGATGGTGAGGAAGAGCGGGAGGGTGGGGGAACGGATTTCAAAGTTCAAGGGAGACTGGAGGGAATGGCATTTTTCCTCTCCTTCGAAATCGAAATCCAAATCGCTATCGAAGTCGGTATCGAAATCGGTATCGCAATCGACCCCGCCTGATCCCCTCAGTCTCCGCCCGTTGCGACGGCTCCCTCCTCCCAGAGGTCGCCGCAGAGGCCTTCGAGAATGGCGGCGGTGGCCCAGGGGTGGTAAGCAAACCAGAGGTTGGAGCGGACCCCGCCGCGCAGGCGGATGTCGAGAACGTAACGGGCCGACTGGCAAAAATACTCCGGTGACCAGCCGGGCTTTCCAAAAGAGAATTCGTTCTCGAAACGGCTGAAGGTCTGCAAGCCGAATGCGCGGATGTCGCGGAGGCGGGCGAGCAGGTAGGGATCGCCGCTGAGGCGGTGGGCGTAGGCGAGTTCGTCGAGAAGGCTGTTCGTCATGCAGTGCACGACGGCGTTGCCGACCGAGGTGATGGCCCCGCCGGAGGAGTTCCAGGGATGACCTTCGAGGGGCGGGCCTTTGATCCGGGCATTGTGGCAGAAGACGAAACTGAGGGCGTAGTCGAGCCCGGCGCGGAGGCGCGTGGCGAGGGCGGCGTCGGGGTGGCGCTCGTGCAGCAGGCGGGCGAGGCGAACGTAGGCGAGGATGCCTTCGGCGTCGGGGGCATCGGCCACGTCGAGGGGGGTCTGGGCGCACTCCATGCGCTGCACGGCGGTCTCGAAGTAGTGCCGCTCGGCGCGGGCGGCGGCGGCGTGCCAGCGGTCGTCGACAGTGGTCTTGGCATGGGCGGCCATGGCGGCGGCGATCCAGCAACCGGCGAAGGCTTCGTGACCGTGACCCTCGCCGCTGGCCTCATCCCAGAAGCGGGGAAAGGCCCCGGCGGCGTTTTGCGTCGGCGCGGTGGCGGCGAGGACTCTTTCGGCGAAATCGAGCCAGGCGTCGGGGGCACGGCCGGTCGTTTGCCGTTCCCATGACCAGGCTTTGAGAAGATAGAAAACGGCTTGGCCGACAAGATAGGCGGGGTGGGCGGGGCCGAGGCCTTCGCTCGCGATCCACTGGCTCCACCAACCGGCGTTTGTCCAGCGGTCCCTGATTTTGCATGAGTAGGGAAGGCCGGTGCGCGGGTTGAGGCTGTGCCCGACAATATCGTCGATGACGGCATACGCGGGCGCTTTCCATTCCGGGCGGTTCAATCGGTGCGCCGCTTGCAGAAGGGGGAAGGCGATGGCGAGCCCGTTTGTCCAGGCGATCCCGCCCTCGTAGTGGCGGTGGTAGGTGGCCTTTTCCGGTGCGTCGATAGCGAATTCACGCGGTTGGCGCGGGGCCTGGGGATCGTCGGGAATCGGGTCGAGGCCGATGAGGGCGAAGGTGCGGTGTTCGGCGTCGTAAGCATCCTCGACGACCGCGCGGGTGATCATTTCCACGGCTTGGGCGGGGGCCGCACCTGCACGTGGGCGTTCGCGGTAGCTGGCGTAGACATCCGCAAGGATGCGCCCGAGGGCAGTCTCGGACGCAGCGGCAAATTCGTAGAGGCGGAAGGTGATCTCGTGCGTATGGGCCGGTTCGATACGAAGAGTTTCCGTATCCCTCGCCGGTTCGGCTTCGAATTCGAGCGGCGTTCGGTAGAGGCCCGGATACGGGCGGTGCCCGAGGGTGAAACCGACCGCCGCGCCCTCTTCGAGCGAGCAAAAGAACCCGTTGCCGGGTCGCCCCGCTTCGGCGAACGGGGCCGTGGCAAGGGCGGTGAAGCGTTTGTCCGCAAAAACCGCTGCCACGGGGTGGGTCAATTCATTTGCGTGCGCGTGCCACACGGGCGCAAAGGGCGGCTCGACGGGACCGGCCCGGAGGCGGGGGAAGTGTTTGCGGAGGCTGGGCGGGGGCGGGTGCCCGGCGCGGTTGGTCCCATACAGAAAGCCGGGCAGAAAGAAGCGTGCGGCGGCCTCGGGACGCCGGACCGCTACCTCCACGATGCCCGACCATGCCTGCGGTGCCGCGTTTTCCAGGCGCAGGCGGCAGCGGTGGGGATTCTCCGGTGAGCCGTTGCCGCCGTTGTGTGCGATTGCCGCACGGAGGCCGACCGCTCCCTCCTCCGTCCAAAGGCGGACCCTCAGGGGGGCGGGTTGGTCTTGTTCGAGAAGGGTGGCGGGGGGCATGGCAAGGGCCGTGTTGCGGGCATCAAGGGCATCAATGTGCGCTTAAAATCTCGGGTCCATCGCCTCTTCCGGGCAAGTGCAATGCGGAATCACGGAAGGCTTTTTGCGGAAAAGCGGAAGACCGCTGAGCAGGCCCGGCGTATCTTCGGGCTCCCTCTATTTCCGACCGCACCGGAACGGTGCGCAATTCAATCCGAAAACCCAATCAGAACGAATAAAACATGATCCCAAGAATATACCTCCTTCCGCTCTCTCTCCTTGCCTCCGGGGTAGTCGCCGTCGCTCCGGCGAGTGCGACCATCGTCTTTGCCGATGATTTTGCGGACAATGACCGCACGACGGATCCGGCTTGGTTCACGATCGGTTCGCCCGCCGCCGTGGTCATCAACCAGGAAGACGGCGTCCTCTCCCTCGGTCGAACGCAGTCCAACTCACACACCTACCTCGCCTCCAACTGGTCCGGCACGGCGCTGGGTGACGTAGGTGACGAACTGGCATTTTCTTTCACGGTCAAGCTCACGGGCGACCAGGGCAACCGGCCCAACGAGATCATGTTCGGCATTGGAAACAACAACGGCACTGTTCCCACCGCCGACAATCAGAACGTGTTCGTCGATGACTTCGGCTACATCGCCGCTCTCGGCACAAGTGGGGGCGCTTCCGGACTCCTTCGCGACGCGGGTACGGAAGGCTTTCTGGGCCGTGCCGGCAGTGGCGACCACACTGATGTCGCGTCAGGACTCCCCGGACTCGCCATCACCGACACCTTCCAGACCTATACGCTTACTTTGACCCGCACTGCGGGAGGAATGGACCTCGCTTTCACTGATGGCTCAACGCTCGTTGAAGTGTCAGACAACAGTGTGCCCAACAACGACTTCTACACCTTCAACACGGTCACCTTCGGCTACTACAACCGGAATACGGAGAACTTTCTCGATGTCAGCTCGATTGATGTGACCTATTCGCCCATTCCGGAGCCGTCGGCCTACGCCGCGCTGTTCGGGCTCGGAGCACTCATCGCCTTCCTCCTTCGCCGGCGGATGCGCCGGTGAACTGGATCTGTTTTCTCAAGGATTCCCTTTCGCGGGGGGGCCGGGGCCGAAAACCGAACCCAGCCCCGGAGCGGATTTTAGCAAATTATTTGTTTTTTTGGTCGGTATTTGGCGAGAAAATAAATGGTTTT
>JAFIGH010000130.1 GCA_020831525.1 Opitutales bacterium | reverse complement strand
GGCGGGTCGACGGAGGCGTGGCTCCGTCGCTACGGGGGGATGGAGATGGGGGATAGAAGATGGAATATGGAAGATTGTGATTCACTGGGTGTTTGGCGGGCCAACCGGCTTGAGGGCGGGTCGACGGAGGCGTGGCTCCGTCGCTACGGGGGGATGGAGATGGGGGATAGAAGATGGAATATGGAAGATTGTGATTCACTGGGTGTTTGGCGGGCCAACCGGCTTGAGGGCGGGTCGACGGAGGCGTGGCTCCGTCGCTACGGGGGGAAGAAGATGGGAGATGGGAGATCGCTCTTACTTAGCGGAAGAGCGAGGGGTGTTCGTGGCGGGCCTTCGCGAAGACGGCTTTGAAATCGAGGTTGGGATGCTTCTCGCGGATCTCGGCGAGCGCGCGTTCCTGTCGGGTGGCGACGTCGAGTTGCCCGGCGGGGGTGTCGGTGCCGGAGGTGACCTTGGCGAGCACGGCGCCCTTGGGCAGGGCTTCCATGGCGGCGACGGCGGCCTCCTCGTTCTGGCCGAGGGACTGCCGCCAGAAGTCCTGCGAGGCGGTGTCCTCTTTCTTGAGGCGGCCGTCGTTGACGGCGGCCTCGATCATTTCGTCGTGGCGCTTGCGGGTGGCTTCCTGTTCGCGGTTCTCGAAGTCCGCGAGGCGGCTTTGCGCCTGCTTGAGGGACTCCTCGAGTTCGGCGATGCGCTCATGGGCGGCGGCGAGTTCGTCGGACGCGGCGTTGACGGCGCGGCGGACGGCGCGTGCTTCGGGCTTTTTATCGGTTGTAGCGGGCATGGTGCTTATTCGGTTGGTGATGGGATGGTGAGAGTGGTGTTCTCGGCGCGCAGTTTGCGGTCGAGGGATTCCATGACGGCGGGGTCGAGGTCGATGAGGTCGTGCGGCAGCTGGCCGGCGTCGCCGTGGCGCGGGAAGAAATCGCGGACCGTCATGAGGAGCGCGTCGCGCTCTTCGGGCGTGAGGCCGTCGCCGGCGTTTTCAAACGCGGCGGGATTGTCCTCGTAGGCATCGGCCCAATCGCGGAGGTCGGCGGCGTTGTGTGTGGTGGCGCGTTCGAGGAGGGTCTCGTCGTCGCGCCTGGCATCGAGGAAGCGAAAGAGCGGGTCGGCTTCGTCGAATCCGCCGAGGGCGGAATCGGGGATGGAATCGAGGAAGGCGATGTGC
Source organism: Opitutales bacterium (assembly GCA_020831525.1). GTDB lineage: Bacteria > Verrucomicrobiota > Verrucomicrobiia > Opitutales > Oceanipulchritudinaceae > SLLG01. Next base: position 10,151 of record JAFIGH010000130.1, on the reverse strand, counting down.
TCGGCGGTGAGTTCGGCGGGGCCGCGGTCTTCAAGGGTGTCGCGGATCTCGGCTTCGAGTTCGTGCGCGGGGCGTTGCCCGGAGGGGACGCGGGTGGAGTCGGGCTGTGGATCGACGGTTTCGCCGGGCTCGGCGCGGCCGGCGGGCCAGTGGGGTTGTCCGTCGATCATGACGGGCTGCGAGGGATCGCCGGGGATTTCGACGCGGTCGGGTTCGATCTGTTCCCAGCCGTCGCCCCGCTCGACGTGGACGGCGCCGTCCAGCTCGTAGAGACCGTTGTAGGTGGCGGAGTCACCGGTGCGCTGCTGCATGCGGCGGCGGGCGTTTTCCTGCCGCACACGGATGGATTCGGCGCGGGCCGCGCGGCTGTGTGCGGAATCGGAAGAGAACCAACCGGGATTGCGGCGGTCCTTGCCTTCCGTGGCGCTCGGATAAGCCACCGTTCGATAGCTCTTGCGGCCCAGAATGCGGGCGGGACGCCCGCGTTCCCAGCGGGTCACCTGCTTATCCGAGCGCCATTGGCCCTTGCCTTCCGTAGGCGGGCTGTCGTCGGCGCGGAGGCGCTCAAGGACGTCTTCGGCGAGCCGCCGTTGCGCGGGTGTGGGCGGATCGGGCACGATGGCCGAGAATTCTTCGCGCCGGGGGAAGTCCTGCCGGAAGCGGTTGATGACGGCGCGTGCCTCCTCGCGCGTGAGACCGGCTTCGGTGGCGGTCGAAATATCGTCTTCGGCGCGTTCGACGAGGGTGCGGATTTCGTTGAAGGGGCGCCCCCACTCCTGTTCGGCGCGGTCGACCTTCTCGTTGCGCCGGTCGATCCAGCGGGCAACGGGATCGTCGGAGGCGCGCGGGGTGTAACCGGAGTCGGCAAGGTGTTCGAGATAGCGTTCGTGGGCGGCGCCGACGAGGGTGTCGGCAAGGTCGACATCGACGTTGCGCGCGAGGCCTTCGGGCGAGGCGGTGGCCGCGAAGCGGTCCGTGTGCGCGCCGAGGAGATCATGGAGCATCTCCTCGAAGTCCGCCTTGTCGGCTTCGCTGAGGGCTTCGGGGCCGCGTTCGAGCACGGCCTCGAAGGGCGGGAAGGGCTCGGGGTCTTCGGCGGCGGCGAGAAAGCGTTCCTCTTGGCGCCGGCGGTTTTCTTCGGCTCGCCGGAGGATGGCGTCGCGGCGTTCTTGCGCGGCCGCGGCTTCGCCTTCATTGAAGACGCGGTCGGCCCATTCGGCGAAGTGCTGGATCCCGCGACCGATGTTGCCGAGGACGAAATCGATGTCGCTGTCGATGACGGCGTTGATGCGTTCGCGCTGGCGGCCTAGGACGTTGTCACCAAAGACAGCGTGCCAGATGTCTTCGCCAATGAGGTGCGGCGTATCGATGACCTCTTTCGGGATTGTGCTCGGGTGCCGGACGGCGGTCCAGACGGAGCGGAAATCGTTGGCGACGGCATTGGCGACGTTGCGCGCGGCTTGGCGGGCGCGGCGCGCGGCTGCCTGCCGGGCCCGGACCAGAGCGGAGCGTTGCCGGGCTTCGTGGGAGCGTTCGGAGTCGGAGGAAAACCAACCGGGGTTGCGGGGTTGTTCGTCGCCTTCGGCGGCGGCGACGGGATCGCGGTTGTCGGCGAAGAAGAGAGGATCGGCGGGGCGTGAGTGGTCGCCGTCGCGGATCCATTCGCGGAATTCGTCGAAGGTCATCGGGGCGAAGCCTCCGACGCGGTCGAACCCGCGCCCGTCGGAGAAGGCGGCGTTGTAAATGTTGAGGGCGTCGTGCTCAGAGGCCGCGCCGAGAATGACCTTGTGCTCGTCGAATTCGCCGTCTTCGAGGTTGATCTGGTCGATGACAAAAACGTCGTCGGACTGCGGAAAGTCGCCGAGGTAGACGTCGACTTGGTCGCCGTCGGCTCCCTCGGTGCGCCGGATGTAGCCGTAGTGCGCGGGCAGGCGGGCGGTCCACGGGGTGCCGTCGGCGTCGACGCCGGAGCGGACGGAGCCGCGCGGGTTCTCGATGGTGACATCGAGGCCGCGGTAAAGGATGTGGCCTTTGGCGTAGTTGCCGGCCTTCTTTTGGGCGTCGGACGGGCGCGGATCGGCGGCGGCGGCGGCGCGTTCGATTTCGGCGGGGGTGGGCACGTCCTCCTTTGCCTCGGTGGAGGGCGGGCCGAAAAAGGCGGCGAGCTTGCGCAGGCCGCCGGACGCGGCGGACCGTTCGTTGCGGGTGGGCGGCGGAACGAATTCCGCGCCGTGCTCGTCGCGGGCGGGGATGCGCGAGCGGAAGAGTTTGATGATGGCGTCGGCCTCGGAGCGGGACAGACCGTGCGGAAGGCTGTCGGTGGTCTCGAGGTCTTCGATGAAATCGCGGATGGCATCGAAGGATGCGTTGGGGCCGAACTCGCCTTCGAGGTCGGCAATGTCGGCGCGCCGGTCGCGGATCCATGATTGGATGCGGGGATCGGCGGGATCCGCGCCGGTGTCCATGAGGTGCTCAAGGTATCGCTCCTCGGCGTCGGTGAGGCGGAGGGCGGCAATGCGGCGGTGGCCGATGGAGTTGAGGGCGTCGCGTTGGGCGTCGGTGAGGTCGGCGTCGACCGGATAACCGGCGGCGAGCGCCTCGCTGATATGGCCGCGAATGGCGGCGTGTTCGTCGGCGGTGAGGGCGTCGAACTCCTCGGCGCGGGCTTTCGAACGGGCGGACTGCGCGGCGGGGTGCGGTCGTGCGGACTGGTTGGCCTCGCGGAAAGCCTCGGCGACGGTGCCGAGGGCGGCGTTGCGCTGCCGGACTTCGGCGGAGCGGCGGCGGGCTTCGTTGCTGTGGTCGGAGTCCGGCGAGAAGCGGGTCGGGTGCTCGCGCGAGGTGCCGAAGCGGACCTGGGCGTCGGAGACGCCGGGCTTGCGCCAGATTTCCTCGCCGGAGACATCGCGGACGGAAAGGACGTTGCCGTCGAGGTCTCGGATGGCCATGCCGCCGCGCGGGATGTCAGGCGGGCCGTGGATGCGGTCGCGGGCGGTGCGCTGGGGCGCGTCGAAGTTTGTGCCGGTGGCACCGGCCAAGGTGGCCTCCGACCCGGAGGGGTCTACGCCCCGGAGGGGCGCGGCGCGGGCGAATAGCGGGGCGATACGCTTGAAGGCGGCGCGGTTGACGAGTCCGCCCATGTTGGTCTCGGAGCCGGTGACGCGGCCGGTGGCGTCGTCGACGTGAAAGGTCGGCGAGAAGCGCCGGAAGGTGCGCTTGTCGATGGCATCGACTCCCGCGCCGGTCCATTCGACTTTGGCGCGGACGCCGCCGGTCTTCGGGTCGGAACCGGCCCAGTAGAAGCGGACCGGCCATGCGGACGCTTCGCGGTCGTCGTGGTTGAGGTCGAAGTAGGGCCGGTCTTCGAGGCCTTGCGCGGCGAGCGCGAGGCGGCGGCGCAAGAATTGGTCGAGGGTTTGGGCGGTTTGCTGGTCGACTTCGACCTCAACGGTAACGGGCTCGCCGTCGCGCGTGGCGTGGATGGTGTGCCGGCCGGGAGGCATGTATTGGATGTCGTCGGGCGGGCCGGCGGCGGAGGCGGCGGAAATCGGAAAGCCGAAAGCGGAAGTCGGAAAGGGAGAAACGCTGTCAGCGGCCCGCGCCTGCGTCGGCAGCGGGACGGAACAGAACTGGAGCGGCGCGGCGGCGGGCATGGAGCGAGCGTTGGCCGCTCGCGAAAATGCGGGCAAGGCAGCGTTTACACGATTCGCAACGATTTTTCACTCTGTGAGTGGTTTGGGGGGGGGCGGAGGGGGGCGAAAGCAGAAAGCTGAAACCGGAAAGAGGAAAGGGGAAAGGGGAAGGTGACCGGGACGGTAGTCGGTAGTTGGTGCTCGGTCGGCGTGACCCAACAATCCGGACCAGACCGTGGGAATCAGACCGAAAATCCTGCGACGCCGTCGCCCGCCACGGCGATCCAAACCGCTACCGACCCTACTTCCCCCGCTACCTCCTCAAAGCCCTCCAGGACTGGTTCGCATGGCACGGCGAGGACCTCTATGATGAGCTTAAACACATCCGCAACCAACTCTACGACATCCAAAGCCTCCTCGCCACCCTCAACACCGAAGCCACCGAAGACATCGTCGAGCCCATGGCCCGGGCCCACGCCGTCCTCGCCCGGCAAAACCGTCGTAAACAACAACCCGAACCCAAACAGCTCACCCTCTTCTGAATCCAAAATGACCCGGCTCACGCCGGGCCATTTTGATCGTAATCCTACGACGAAAATGAGCGCAGAATCCGATCAGAAAGTGGACGTAGCGCGGGAGCGCGGAGATGGCGCAAGCCCCGGAGGGGTGAGCCGGACCGGGTGCCCCCCGGGCGGGCTGGCGAACAAAACACCAAGAAACCTACCGCGTCACGGCGTAGCCCAGCGGGCGAAGACGGACGACGCCAATTCGGGCAAAAATGCGATGTCAAAAAAAGTGCTTACACTTGAGTCGTTACGAGCCCATATCATCTCCCTGAACGCCCTCTTCGCCTTGTGTTGATTCCGCGTTGGCTATCCGCTTGACGCGGGAGATCGATTTCCGGGCAGTCAATGATCAACGCGCCGTCAATTTTCTTCTCATCGCATACAACAAGATACTCTACCCCAATGGTGCGAGTGAAGCTCCGCCCACGGGAAATTGGATGAACGGAGAGTTCTCCGATGACTGTTACCGGTATCAAAATCGAAATACCATCAGTCATGTTCTCGTTCAAACTCTCCGCCCAACCGTCCGGCAAGGCAGCCCATATTCGGCTCTCGGATGCCGCCCAGCCGGGTGCCCCCTCGCCGGAGAACAAAACCGGAACTCCACTAAGCCCCTTCGGAGGCACGGCGAGAAGGCATTGCACGGCGACGAAACGGCCGTCCATTCTCGGCCCCGAGCTTAAAAGTTCTTCGAAAGTCATGCGTTCAATCTTCGTCGTTGGAATTTCGCCAAGGGTAAAGCCCGGCTCAGGGAGCGACCCGCAGGCATTGGCCGTGTCCGCAAGCAAGACGACAAACGCAATGATAAAAGCCAAAACCTTACATCGAATCATACACTTTCCCTCCTTCATTTGCCGATATATCCGGCCTTTTCACATTCCCGTAGACGCGCCACTGTCTTCGGTGAAGGCGCGCCATGGACCGGGTTTCCAATGGGCTGAGAGTATTCTTCCAGCATCCGCCCGTATTGGCGGTTAATCGCTGTGTTTGGGTAATGCGAAGGTTCGATTGTCAACATACGCAATTCGTTCCCAATGAGGTAAGCTGAACCATGATTGTCAGGCGCTGTTGCATCCCCATACATCGCGACCTCGCCTGTCACCGATGAAGTCCTGCCGCCAACGTAATAGGAAAACACATTGGACCTCGTATGGCTGTGTCCCCAGCCGACGAGCGTCCCCTCATCACGGTGTCGGATGAAATCGGGATTATATGAATTATACAATCTCTCAGGCGACCATGCTGAAGGCCCTCCAGTAGTAATGCGTGTGAACGAATAAAAGTCGACGTTCCGTCCTCCAAATAATCCCAAAAAACCGCCTTCTCGCCGAGTTCCTCGATGAATTCCGAATCCCGACTCAAGGGAATCGAATTCGTCTTTACGCGCCAACTGAAACAACCCTGCGATTGCGGCCTGTTCTTTGGAGTCAAACTCGTCTCCTGGCTTGGCGAAATAGAATCGCCCCCAATCTTGATTCAGACGATCACAATCCTCTTTATTCGGTTCCCATCCCTCCTCATCTTTATTCTCTTCTTTTTTCTCGTCTTTATCCGGAGCGTCGCGCAAATGTCCTCCCGCACCCGAACCCTCCGTGATTGCATGAAGAGCTCCGCCGGATAGAGAGCTACAATCCCCAATTCTTTCGTAACCATCAGGCCTTACGTCAACGATTTTACCGTTAGCCTTGGTGACGTAAACCATCTCAACAAATGAGCACAATCCCATGAAATCCCGCCCGTTGACCGGGTCGTTGCCGACGAATGCGTAGAGGTTTTCGCCCCCGGCTTCGCCGATGGGGTCGCGGTTGATGAAGCGGCCCTGGTCGGGGTGGTACCAGCGCCGCCCGTAGTCGTAGAGGTCGAAGGGAACGGGCGGGCCGGACCCGGCGTCGGGCACCGGCGCGGCGAGGTGCCACTTGCTTTGGTAGCGGAAGGGTGTGAGGTGCGCCGCCCCGGTCTCGCGCACGATCTGCCCGTAGGCGTCATATTCAAAGGTGGCGGCGAGCTTGCCGCTGTCACTGCCGGAGGCGTGCCAGAGCGTGCTGACGTTGCCGAGCCCGTCGTAGCCTACGGCGTAGTCGTCCGCCCCGTCGCGGATCATGTAGAGCCCGCCGATGCCCCCGGCCCCGCCGTAGGTGTTGCTGATGTCCGGGCCCCAGTGGAAGCTCCTGCCGGGGTGCAGCGTGTCGCCGTCGACCACGAACTCGCGCACCGGGTGCGGGCCGTCGTAGACGAGCATGCTGTCGTAGCGCACCGTACTGTCCTCGCGCAGTTCCTGCCGGATGCGCCGCCCCTGCGGGTCGTAGAGAAAACGCCACGTGTAGGTGCCCGCGCTCACTTCCACGAGGCGGTTCGCCGCGTCGTAAACGTAGGTGAAATACCCGTCGCCGGTCATGTTCCCGGCGCGGTCATACTTTGGCTCGCGCTCCTTTGGCGGAAAGGCCGTATGGGAGTAGGCTCCGTCCATGTTGTTCTGAAAATACCGCACCGACACACTGCTATTCGATCCGGAGATGTTGAAGAACGATGTCCAGAAGCGCAAGTCCGAAGTGCCGTCGCCGGTGAGGAAGACGTCGTACGCGCCGAGGAGGAAAAAGGGATCTCCTCCGGAACTGGCGACATGCACTTCCAGATCCGGGTCCGGCGGCAGCGGACCGTCCGCGACGACGTCGAAGACCCGGCTGTAGGACGCCCACTGCTGCTGGGCGAAGATCTCTTCGTACTGGTTGCCGTCGGCGGCCCGGGTGTACTCGATCTTGCCGACGAGATCGGGGACCTCGTGTTTTTCCTCACGGTTGCCCGCCTCGTCGTAGACATATTTCCGGTAACGGTCGTCCAGCGGCACACTTCCGTTCAGTTCCTCACTGTACTCTTCAATGAGTTCGCCGCGGTTGTTGTAATCCCACACGGTTACGAAGCCATGGTCGTTGCCGAAGCCCCCGTAGGGCTCGCCCCAAAGCTCGCGCTCGCGCGCGCGGCCCTGCAAGTCGCGCACGGGGAAGTGTGCGCCGGCGACAACATCGGTGGTGTCGCGCACCATCTGCTCGGTCTCCAGGAAATTGCGTGTCGCTTCAAGATCGCGGATCCGTTCGAGGCTGGAGTGGCTTCCCTGGGGCAAATCGAGCCGGATTTCCTGCAGGTGGCCGGTGCCCGTAAGCCACTCCAAATCGAAAGTCCGTGAGCCGGCATGCACCGCCGACGGCCGTCCGTCGGCGTGGTATTCCCATGAGGACTCCCAGAAGGGCGGCGCGGCGGGAACGATGAACTGCAGCGTGCGGCCCTCCGGGCGGCGCGTGTCATCATGGTAGCCGTGGTCCATGGCGACGGGCAGACCGCTGTAGCCGGTGACTTCGGCGTACATCGACGGCAGCTGCTCCCGGCCGAGGCGACCGTAATGGACACTGGACACATTGTCTTCATAGGAATACATCCACGTCTGCCGCGCAGCAATCCCGGACTGGCCCCACGTGGCCGCGTATGCCGCACCGTAGTCGTGGTGCACGGCGCTCTTCCGCCCGAGGCGGTCGTACTCATATTCCAGATCCGGAGTGACCGCGACGATGCCGCTGCCGGAACTCTGGGTATAGGTGACCGCCTCAAGGCGGCCGGTGGCGCTGTCGTAGTGCCGGTGCATCGTCACGTCCACGCCCGAATCACGGGGTTCGGTGATGCTCTCCACGCGGCCGGTGCCGGGCTCGTAGGCATGCACCGTCTCGCGGCCCTGCGGGTCGATTATTTTGTGCAGCCAGCCGTTGGGATGGTAATCCCACTTCGTCACCGAGGTCGGAGCGGCGCCCAGCCCCTCTCCAAACCGCTTCATGTGCGTTCGCTGACCGAGGCTGTTGTATTCGTACTCCACCGGCTGCGTATCGCCGTAGCGGAGTTCCAACTGACCCGTGGGCGTGTATTCGTATTCGATCACCCGGGGCGGTCCTTCGCCGTCGTGGATTTTTTCCAGTGAGACCTGCCCGCCGCACCCGCAGTGTTCCAACTCGCGCAGCAGGGCGTAATTGTGGTCGCGGATCTCCTTGATCTCCGTGCGCCCGTTATAATAGACGTAATGCTCGTGGATACCGCGCGGATCCGTCTTCCGGGTCAGCCGCCCAAGACCGTCATAGAGCCACTGGGCGTAGCCCTCGTCGTCGTGGATGTTGGCATAGGTCCATTCATGTGTCAGGTATCCGTTCTGTTCCAGGCTGTAGCGGTTGCGCAACGGAACGTGTCCGCTCCCGTCTTTGACCGACTCCACCTCGTTGTGCCAGACCTGCGCCTCGCCGCGGTTGTTCGACACGAAGGCTGTCATCACCGGAACCTCGTCCCAGTGGTCGATCAGGTAATCGCGGCGCGTGTCCGCGACGGAGGTGACCACCGCGCCCGTGTGAAGGGCACTCAGGTCAAACGGATGCAGAAAGTCACTCCGGTCCTCAATGACCAGACGGCGGTCGGCGTCGTCGAACGTCGACCAGCGGCGGACCGACCACAGACCGCCGCTGCTGTCCTCGATGAATTCAAGCTTGTGCTCTATGACAAAATCGTCCGAACCGGTTGTCTCCAGTGTCCCGTTGCCGGACACGTCGTTCCCCTCCAGTTCCAACACGCCCATCGAGTCGTAGGATTTGAGCCACACCGGCTCTCCGGGGGTATCAATGGACTTCAACTTCCCCGCGCCGTCCCCGCCGTTTCCGTGGTACTCAAAGGTGCGCGCCACCGTGCCGGACACGCCCGGGCTCTCCTCCAGCGTCACGCGCCCGAGCCCGTCGCGTTCCACCCGCTCCCACCGCTTACCGGACAGATCCCACGAGGACGCCGAGGAAGTCATGTCCGTGCCGTGCCCGAACACGCTTTCGCGTCGTATCCGTTCCGAGACATCGTCGTAAACCCAAAAGTGCTGCTCGTCGACCACGCCCGAACCCCAGCGGCGGCGCAGCGAACCGTCCATGTAATACTGCGTCTTCACTTCCGACTCATACTGGGGGGAGGTATTGAATTCGACACCGTCGTGGGCGTCGCCGAACCGTCGTTCCACCACATGGTCGATTATCCCGTAGATCGATCCGTCACGATCATACTCCCACTCTTTTCCGTAGTTATTGACGTCATGGGATCGGACCTTGAATCCGGCCAAGTTGTATTCAGTCCTGGTTTCAAGCGCACCCGTCGCCTCGTAGACAACCTTTCCGGTCGCGTCAAACTCACGCACCGTCACCTGATCGGTCCCGGCGGCCACACCGGATTTGCCGCGCTTCACCGTCATCCACCTCCGACCGAAACCATCGTAGTCGTGCTCATAAACCCGACCGTCAGGGTGGGATTCCTCAATCAATCGACCTTCGGCATCGTACTCCGCCTCGTACAGCAACCCGTTTGAAGACAGCCTCGCCGTCAAACGACCGGCATGGTCGTAGTCAAACGCAGTCCATCCGCTTTCCTTCCAGTCGTTGTCAAGCCAGACAAATTGTCTTTCCAGAACGACGCGGCCCCCGCGGTCACGGATCTCCTCTTGCATCGTCGACCGGTGTTCCACCAGATCCACTTCACGGAGCGGCTCGACAGAGTTGTCGTCCGCCACAGCCCGCCCGGAAGTCCGGCGCGTCCGCCAAAAACCGCCCCCGGATGCCACAGTGAATTCCACTTCACCGTAGTCACGCAGGTCAGAGGGCAACGAAACCTCGCCTCGGTCATACTGGTACACCTCCCGCGTCTGGTCGGGACGGGTGACCGCGTACGGCAGCCCGGCTTTGAGCGAATGCTCCGCCTCGCAGAAATCCCAGTACCGGATCCTCTCCGTCGTGTAGGCCTCCGACGCACCCGCCGCGTCGGCATAGCGCGTCTCCTCGACAATCAGATAAGACAAACGGTGTCCGCTTTCCACATGAAAAACTTCCTCGTAGTCGAACTCCATTGCCTATGCAAGATTACCGCAAGGTTCTTTGATGTGGTCGGGAGGAGGGCT
>JAFIGH010000023.1 GCA_020831525.1 Opitutales bacterium | reverse complement strand
GGCAAAACCGCAGAAAACTGCGGTTCACGCCAAAAAAGCGCGGGAAGTTGGGTTAAGAGAAGTTCCGTCTCGGTGCGCCGGAAGAAAGCACCGATTTCAAGAAGCCATGCCGGTGCCTGGACCGACCACCGTCGCCCGAGCGCCGCATGGACCGCGCCGATGAATGCTTTGTTCGGGAGCGGATTCGGCGAGGCGAGGTTGACGACGCCGTCCACTGCACTCTCGTCCATAAGAAAGCGCACGGCGGCGACGAAATCATGTTCGTGGATCCACGAGACGTAGGCCTTTCCATCTCCGAGATGACCCATGCCAAAGCGGCAGAGCGTCGCGAACGCGTCGAATATTCCACCCGCATCCGGGCTCATCACCATGGCCGAACGCATGGCCACGCGGCGGGTTGCGGGGGTGGGGGCTTCGAAGAGAGCCGCCTCCCACGCTTGGCCGATTTCGACGCTCCGTTTCCAATGCTTGGGCACTCCCGGTTCACTGCCGCCGATGATTCCCGTGATTTCATCATTGGCCGCATCAAACCGGTGGGCGTAGATCGTTGCCGTCGACGCCTGGAGCCACAGTTGGGGTGGCTTGTTCGCGTTCGCGATAGCCTCTCCGATGACACGTGTCGACTCGGTGCGCGAACGCAGCATGTCCCGTAGGTTTGCTTCCGTGTAGCGGCAGTCGACGCTTCGACCGGCGAGGTTGATGACCACGTCCGCGCCGTCCACTTCGGCGCACCACGGTCCGCGGGTGTGTCCGTCCCATGCGACAAACCGCACGCGACCGGTTTCCCCCGGGTACGGTTCCGTTTCTAAGCTGCGGCCTGTCCCGCGGGTAAGGATCACGCACTCATGTCCCTCACGGACAAACGCACGGCTGAGAAGGCGGCCCACTTGGCCGCTGCCTCCGGATAAGATGATTTTCATGACGGTCTTCCTCTCTTCTTGATCAGGTTTCGACAGCGTCGGCCCGCGCGGGCACAACCGCCGGCTCCGCCTCATTCCCGGCCTTCGGGCGGCGTGCCTGGCCCTTCCGGCGCATCTTTTCGAAGTTGAACATGTTGAAGAAGTGCATATTCATATTTTTTGTTATTTCAGGATTAACAGAAATAAAGAAGGAAAAATAACGGCAGCTTACTCTGCGAGCTTGAAGATGGAGTCGCCGAGTTTGGCGAGGCGGCGGAGCTTGGCGGGCTCGAGGCGGGCCGCGCGCTCGCCCCATGAGTCGGCCAGTTCCATGTATTCGAGCATCGCGCCGAGACGCTTGTCGAGATGGGGAAGCGCAGGGGCGGGGGCGGCTTTGGCCTCGGCCACGCATTCGCGCAGGACGGCCAGCGTGGGATCGAGTTCGCGCCGCTTGCGCTCGCGCAGAATCACCCGAAAGAGTTCCCAGACGTCGGTGGCGGTGGAAAACCGGTCGCGCCGGTCGCCGAGCACCTGGGTCGCGCGCACAAGACCCCATGTCTGCAACTCGCGAAGACCGGTGCTCACGTTCGACCGCGCAATGGCAAGGGTTTCCACGATCTCGTCGGCGGCGAGCGGTTCCGGCGAGAGGTACAACAGCGCGTGGATCTGCGCCACGGATCGATTGATGCCCCAGCGCGTGCCCATCTCGCCCCAGTGGACAATGAACTTTTGCGCTGTGGGATGAAGATTCATTATTTCTGTATCTTCAGAAGTTATAGATGCAGGTCAAGGGAAAAATTGGTGGATTTCCACGATGGGGTCTCTTTTGCGTGTGCCGGGGGCCGGAGCAAGCTCCGACGCCACGGGGGCGAATCGTGGGCGTGCGGGTTTGCCCGCGCCTGCGGCGGAAAAGAGCCGCGGATGGATCCGTTGGCACCGGCGGGCCGGAGCAAGCTCCGGAGCCACGGGGCGCCCCTTCAGATCCCCATCTTCGACTTGAAGGTCTGGGCGGCGCGGCGGGACATCTGCACTTTTTCGCCGTCTTTGAGGGTGACGAGCAAACCGCCGTTGAACCACGGCTGGATGTTTTTGATCCACTTGAGGTTGATCATTTGTTTGCGGTTGGCGCGGAAGAAGAGGCGGGCGGGCAGGCGCTGTTCCATGTAGTTGAGCGTACGGCTGATAAGAGGTTTTTCGTTGTCGAAGAAGAAGCGCACGTAATTGTCCTCGCTCTCGAGGAGGCGGAGTTTCTCGTATTCCACGAACCAGCAACTGTCGCCGTCCTTGATGAAGATCTGGTCGTATTCGTTTTCCTCGTTGATCGTCGTGGCGGCATTGGAAATACGCTCATATCTCTCCAGTCGTGTGCGGATGGCGTCGAGCAGGTCGCGGGGCTGGAACGGCTTGGTGAGGTAGTCGTCGGCACCGAGGCCGAGTCCCTCGCGGATATCCGCCGGGTCCGTCTTTGCGGAGAGGAAAAGGAAGGGCACGACGGCGGTGGAGGGATCGGCCTGGAGGGCTTCGAAAACGCCGTAGCCGTCGACCTCGGGCATCATGATGTCGCAGACGATGAGGTCCGGCGTGCTCTTGCGGGCGGCTTCGATGCCGGCGCGCCCGTTTTCGGCCGTTTCCACGGAAAAACCGTTGGCTTCGAGGAGGTCGACGAGGGGAAGGCGGACCTGTTCGTCGTCTTCGATAACAAGGATGTTCGTCATGGCGTGGTGGATCGGGAATCGGTTTGTGTCTCGGCGGGAAGCGTCACCTCAAAGCGCGATCCTTCGCCCAAGGTGGAGCTAAAGCGGATTGTGCCGGAGTGCAATTCCGCGGAGCGTTTCGCGATGTAGAGTCCGAGCCCGGTGCCCTTGACCGTGCCCACGTTGCCCGCGCGGTGGAAGGGTTCGAAGAGATCGGCGTGATCCTCCTCCGGAATGCCGATGCCCCGGTCTTCGACGGTTAGGCGCAAGGCGGTACCTTCCTTCTCGACATGGAAGCGGGCGGGCTCGCTGGACGGGGAGTACTTGATCGCATTGGAGAGGAGATTGTGGAGGATGTGGTTGAGGAGGGCGGTATCGAGCCGGTAGGTGCCGCCCGGCGGAAGGTCTGTGGAGAACCGGATTCTGTGGGTACCATGGATCGTGCGCAGCTCTTCGAGAAGGCTTTCGCAAAACGCGGCGAGGTCGACAGGCTTTGGGTCGAAGGGCACTTTGCCGGCTTCGCCCCGGCTGACAAACAGCACGTCGTCGAGCATGTCGTTCATGCGTTTGAGGGCATTCTCGATATTGACGAAGTGGCGCTCGCGCTTCTCGGGCGTGACGGAAGCGCCGTAGTCGCGGAGGAAGCTGGCGGAGGCCCGGATGCCGGTCATCGGAGTGCGGAATTCATGGCTCACCATACGGATGAAGCGGGTCTTGATTTCGTTGAGTTGCTTTTCCTTGTCGAGGGCGCGCCGCATTTCTTCGGCGGCCTGCACGCGGGGAGTGACATCGCGGACGACGGCGATGATTTGGGCCGGAGCGTCCTCACTTTCGAGCGGCAGGGGGGATTCCGTCGCTTCGACCCACAGCGATGGAACGTCCCGCCCGTACATTTCGAAGGTTGTTGTGACACTCTCTCCGGATTCGATGATCCCACGCCACCGCGCGCTGAGCGCCACTTCGTCGCCGCCACGGATGAGAGCGGCAACCGAACGGCCTGTGATGTCAGCGGGGGCGATGCCGAGGAGGCGTTCGCACGAGGGCGAGGCGTAGTCGATCATGCCGTCCGGGAGGAAGCGGAGGATGACGTCGTCGATACTGTCGGCGAGGAGACGGTAGCGGCGCTCCGAGGCCTCGAGGCGCGAGCGGTCAAGGACGCGGTCGGTCACATCGATTTGGATGCCGATAAAGTGGGTCAGTTCGCCCTCGGCCGTTCGCACCGGCGAGATGTGCAGTTCGTTCCAAAAGAGGGAGCCGTCCTTGCGGTAGTTGCGCAGGCGCACATTGCACGGCTCACCTTCGCGCAGGGCTTTTCGCAGGACGTCGAGCTGGTCCTGGTCGCGGTCGTGTGCCTGGAGGAACCGGCAACTGCGTCCGACCGCTTCCTTGGCGGAATAGCCAGTGATGCGTTCGAATCCGCGGTTGACGTAAATGAGGGGAAGGTCGGGGTGGCGGGCGTCAGCGATAGTCACGCCCGAGGCTACGCTGGCAATGGCTTCGTTGCGGAGGTTGATGTCCTCCATCGCACGCATGCGCTCGGAGATGTCGCGAAGGACGATCACGTGCACGCGCCGACCTTCGGCGGATGCGGCGCGGGCAGTCAGTTCGCAGGGCAGGGGCGCGGTGCCTGCGCGCTGGAGAGAGACATCGATAAAACCGAATGTCCCGTCGTCGCTATTGGCGTTCAGGGCGGACTCGACCCATGCCCGGTCCTGCACGGCGACCATGTCGGTGAATGGAATGTCGCGCAGGTCCGCCGCGCTGCGGCCCGTCCACTCCTCGGCGCGTTCGTTCGCGGCGAGGAGGGTGCCGTCTACCGCATCCGCGACGAAGACGGCGTCGTTCGCCATCCGGAATAGCAGATCGAAGCTAAGTTCCGTGTCCACAATCGGGAGGATGCGCGGCCCTGCGCCATTGTCAACGGGGCCGGGCTTGGATTGTGCTGCTTAAGCGGGCGGAGCATGTTGACGAGAGCCAGGCGGTGCTCGACTGGTGCGAACGGCACCTTGGAAGGGCATGGATTGCTTGGCACACGCTGGCCAACCTTCACTGTATTGGTTTGAAAACTGCCGGGAAGGAGGAGGCAGAACTTTTTGTAGACGAAATCCTCGAGGTCTTTGAAGTGTGCCCGGTGGATTCTTCGGCTGCCCGGACAGCGCGCGTGCTGCCGCTCTCCGATTTTGAAGATGCCCTGCAAGTTGCCGCAGCTTTGAAAGCGCGGGTCCGTTACATCGTCACGCGGAGCAAAAGGGACTTCCGCCTTTCCCCGGTACCCGCCGTCACCCCGGCGGAGTTTCCCGCCGCGGTCACTAATCCGTGACCGCGCGCATGCGGTGCGTCCGAGTAGCCGGCTACGCGATCCCCAGCCACCACAGGCCGACGCGAATCCACAGGGGAATGGTGAGGACAGAGCACAACGTGGTGAAGAGGATGACCTGCACGGCGACTCGCGTATCGCCGCCGAAGTGCCGTGCGACGACGAGCGGAAAGAGCCCGGCGGGCATGGCGGCCTGCACGGCCATGACGCGGCGCAGCTCTTCCATGCTCTCGGGCACGAGGCGGGCGAGGAGGAGGAAAATGACAGGCAGGAGCATGAGCCGGGTGAAACAGGCGGCGAGCGGAACGCGAGGCCGCGTGAAGAGCCCCCGGTCGTTCGCGAGGTCGGCAAGGGTGGCCCCGGCGAGGAGGAGACCCAGCGGAATGGCGCAGGCGGCGAGAAATTCGATGGTGCGCGTGGCAAAGGCGGGCACGTCGCCGCCGTAGCCCAGACCGTTGACCGTCAGTGCGACGACGAGGGCGATGACGGGCGGGTTGAGAATGCGCCGCCACGATTCGCGCGAAAAGCTGCCTGTGACGATGAGGATGCCGATGGTCCAGAAGGCCAGCTCGACGCCGAGGTTGTGTACGAGGAGGACACCGACTGTCTCCGGCCCCGGAAAGAGCGCGAGGACAATGGGAATCGGAATGTAGCCGTAGTTGTAAATCCCGTTGGTGAAACTGAACGTGCGGCGACCCGTGCCCACGCGCATGCCGAAGAGCGGCGCAAGGTACCATGCCACGATATAGCCGAGCACCACCGTGCCGCAGCCGACGAGCGGGGGGATGAGGACATTGCCGGGGGTGGTCAGGGCGGGGTTGCCGAGGACGTAGCGCAGCATGAGCGCCGGGTACAGCACAGTGACGATGAGCCGCATGAGGTTGGCGTCGGCGGCGTCGCTGAGGACACGGCCCTTGCGCAAGGCGAAGCCGATGCCGATGACGACGAAGACGGGCGCGATGGCTTCAAGAATGAGCGTCGGAGAGATCACGGCAGGCGCGCGGCGGACTCGGCGTGGAACGGCTCGTTGGCGCGGCGGCGGTCCATTTGTGCCCGCGGTGGTGTTGTCTCGGGTACACGGAGGAACCGCCGCTCCTGCGCGGGCAGGGTTTCTTTTCGATGGTTCGCGGCCCGGTGGTCGTTCATAAAGGGGAGAGGCTGCCGCGTGGCATCCCTGCGGTCAAATGCGTTTGGTGCAGCAAGTCGGAAGTGCCGCAGTGTACTGCTGCCGCATGTTGCGTCTGCGGCGTTGGAGCAGCGTATGAAGGTACAAAAAAAGAGACGGCGGATGACCGCCGTCTCTTGCTTTAAGTCGGTTGCCGGGCTGGCCGGGAACCGCGCTCAGTCTCCGCTGCGCGGGACGAAGATAAAGTCTTCGTCCTCGTAGGCGTAGAAGAGGCGCGGGTCGTTGTATTCCATGAAGAAGTGGAACCACGTTTCGTCGCCGGCGGTCCAGATGTCGGGGTAGTTCGCTTCGATCGCATAGATGAAGCCCACCTCGATATCGTAGTGCCAACCCATGGCGCTCGCCGCCGCGCCGTCTTCAGCGGCGTAGACGTAGAGCCATCCATGGTCCTCCGTGTAGACCCATGGCAGATCGTCCGCCATGGCCTCGAAGGTTCCGAGCCAGTTGGAGCTGTAGAGCCCGTCCTCCTCGGACAAAACGGTCACGGTGCCGCCGAGCGCGCTTTCGAGCGCGGCGCGGAAGCCGTCGTCCGTGAACGTCGCGGTGATCCCGAGGTTGGCACGAACGACGAGGTCGAGCGTCGAACTCATTCCGAGGACGGCACCAGTCGTCGTATCAGTCCACATGGCGAGGCGGTTGCCCGCGTCGGGGACGGCCGTTAGCATGACGGTGTCGCCGTCGGCATACGGACCTTCCGGCGAGGCGGACACGCTTCCCGAACCTTCCACGGTGACCTCCACTTCGTAGACCGCTTCCGCTTCGTCGTCCTCAAGGATGACGACGAGGTTGTCGGCACTGCCGAAGGCGCGGTTGTTACCACCTTGGACCCAGAGGCGGATGTTGGTGATGTAGCGGCCTTCGGGGGCTTGGAAACCCGCGAAGTGGTTGTGCTCTCCGCCGCTGTCGCGGAGGTTCGGCGACGAGAGCTGCGTCGAGGTGGAACCGTCGTCGTAGACAGCGTCCGCCCAGATGCGCACTGCTCCGTCGGCATTGTAGAACTGCCAGTTGTTCGTCGGCAGGAAGGTGATACCCGCCATGACGACTTTGTCGTCAGCGTCAAACTCGAGATCCCAGCTTGACGGTGCGTTGAGAACGGCGGGCGGGGAGGCGGGTTGACGACCTCCGGGATTCACAAGGAGGGTCAATGGGCGGAAGGTTTCGCCCATGAACGAGAGGGACTCGTTGATGCTCTCCACGCCCGGTCCGTCGGCGGTCGCACGGTTGCCCGCGCCACCGGCTTCCGCGTAGTTGCGGGCGCCTTGGCGGACGAGGACGGTGCGGTCGCCGATGTCGATATGCATGTTCCGGAAGTTCGGAATGCGGCTATCCGTGACCTCGCCTTCGGCGTCATACTCGATGAAACCTTCGGGTGCGGGCGTGCTGAAGTCGACTGTCGGATCGATGAAGAGACCGGAGAACTCCAACGGATTGTTGAAGGTCACGACTCCGCCTAGACCACGGTCGAAACGGCTGGAGACCGCTTCAGCCATTGTCGCCGCGGAGGCAGTCCCGGGCATGCCCGCTTCGGTGAAGTCGAACTGTGTGTAATCGAGGTCCATCTCTCCTTCCACCGCGAAGCGCGCAAACTCCCGCACATTGAGATATGCGGTGGCTTCCACGACGATATCCGAGGATAGCAAACCGCCTCCGACTGTGAGTCCTGGCGAGATGTGGTCAGTATTGTCCAGATCGACGGGGTCGTTGAGGTCTTCAAGATCGCCGCGCCAGTGGTTGAAGGAGAAGAACGGCAGACCATCGCCGACAACACGGATGACTTCCCCGTTGTCGAAGAGGGTGCGGTTCGTGTTGCTCCATCCGCCCTCCTGATTCTGCAATTGCAGGCGGGGACGCGCGCCGTGACCATGGCGGACTTCGACGCGGATGTCACCGAACTCGAATACCGGTGAGATATTCGTATTCGAGTAGACCGGCACTTCGATCTCCATGCCCGTGAGGTTGGTTCCGTTCCAGCGGATGAACTCCGTGCCCGAATCGGGGACCGCACGATAGGTGACGACTGTTCCGATGGGCAGGACCGTGTCGGCGACATACGGATCGCCGTCAACTTCGACGAAGAGCGTGCCGCCGGAGACTTGGATGCCCGGTTCGGCCTCATTGCCGTCGTCCGGCAAGGTGAGCGTGATGTCGCCCGGATCCTGCGGAAGGAGCGGAACAACGTCCTGCCAACCGAAACCGAAGACGAGGTTGTCCATCACCATCGGGACCTTCTGGCTACGCACTTCAACGTACTCGATATCTGAGACATTGGTGCCGCCGCCAAGGCTCGCGGAGAGCATCGGGGTGCGGTCGGTCGCCGTCGGATTGAGCCACGCGTTGAGGCCGGTGATGCTGCCGTCCGGCGCGGACTGCACTTCACCGACGAGGAGGTGGTTCACTCCCGCGAGCGCTTCTGTGCCCGTGTCCGCGAAGTCGAGCGTATTGCCGCCCGGCAGTTCGAGGATGCCGTCGTAGACCTTTACGGCGAAGTAAACGTTCCACCCGGCGAGGCGGATGAACAGCTCGGCTGGATCCGCTTCTGTCCCGACCGTTTCCGCGTTGAAAACAACGGAGAAGAAGATCGAGTCTTCGGAGCCGTCCATGGAAACCGGCAGGGTGAGCCAGTTGTCCATGGAGTTGATTTCGTCGCCGACGTTCACGCCGCCGTCGAGAAGGATGGAGCGGATACCGCCGTCGATACGGCGGCCGCCCACCACGTCGTAGTGCAGACCAAAGTCCTGCACAACGACCTTAGCGCGGTCGGTGTCATCGATCATCCAGCCGTCCCAGACGGGGAAGTGGCCAGGCGAGAACGATATGGCCTCGCTGTCGAGCACGAGCACCGGATCGGCCTCGGGCGCGTCTTCGAAGAGGGCCACGATTTCCATGTTGGAGCGGACAGTGAGATCGACGGAGGTTGCCGTGCTGATCAGGTTGTCCGGACTGGAGGCATGCGCCCAACCGACAAACAGTTGGCCTGGATCGGCCCCGGTGGCTGTGAGGGTGACGGTGTCGCCCTCGTTGTAGGGACCTTCCGGTGACACCTCGACACTGCCGCCTTCGGCGCTGACGTCGAGGGCATAGGTCGCGTCGGGATCACCTTCGAGGATGATGACGAGATCGTCCAAGTTGGTGAAGGAGCGGTTGTTACCGCCTTGGTGCAACACGCGGATGTTCGTGATGTAGCGGCCCTCCGGCGCGCTGAAGCCGAGGAAGTGGTTGTGCTCGCCGAGGACATTGTGCATGTTCGGCGAAGACAGCTGCGTCGATGTCGAACCATCGTCATAAACGGCATCGGCCCAGAGCCGCACGGCACCGTCGGCATTGAAGAACTGCCAGTCCGTGCGGTTCAGGTAGACGAGACCGGCCATGACGACCTTGTCATCGGCGTCGAACTCAAGATCCCAGCTTGTGGCGCCACCGAGAGAACCCGGACCCGAAGTCGCTTGGCGCCCGCCCGCGTTGAGGGCGATTTCGAGGGGACGGAATACATCGCCCATGAGGGAGATCGACTCGTTGATGCTAATCGTCCCAGGACCGTCTGCCGTGGATCTGTTGCCCGCGCCTCCGGCTTCCACCCGGTTCCGCGGACCTTGGCGCACAAGAACGGTGCGCCCGCCGACATCTACGTGAATATCGCGGAAGTGCGGCAGATTGCTGTCGACCACGGCACCGGTGAAGTCGTAGCGAATGAATCCGGGAGGCTGCGGTGTGCTGAAGTCCACCGTCGGATCAACGACGAGGCCGCTGTATTCGAGCGGCAGGGACCAGTTGACGGCTCCACCGACACCGGCCGCATACTTTTCGGCGAGAATTTGGCTCATCTCCGCCGCGGGAATGGTGCCCGGGACGCCGGCTTCAGTGAAGTCGTAGTCGATCCCGTCGAGCCCGATTGTCCCGGCGGTGCCGTGACGGACGAATTCACGCACGCTGAAGTAAGCGGTCGCTTCGACAACAATGTCATCGGAGAGAAGGCCGCCGCCGACAGTGAGTCCGGAGGTGATGCGGTCCGGATTGTCCGGGTCGAGGTTATTGTTGAGCGGCTCGAGATCACCGCGCCAGTGGTTGAAGACGAAGAACGGCAGCCCGTCGCCGACGACGCGAATGACTTCGCCGTTGTCGAAGATCGTGCGGTTGGTGTTGCCCCATCCGCCGTCCTGGTTCTGCAACTGCAGGCGGGGACGTGCGCCGTGGCCCCACTTGAGGGTCACGCGGACGTCGCCGAATTCGAAGACGGGCGAGATGTTCGTGGCCGAATAGACCGGAACTTCGATTTCCTCACCGGTGAGGGTCGTGCCGTTCCAGCCCGTGAGTTCCCAATCCTGGTTGGGGACGGCGCGGTAGGTCACGACCGTGCCCACGGGAAGAACCGTGTCGGCGACATACGGCTCGCCGTCGACTTCGACAAAGAGCGTGCCGCCGGAGACTTGGATGCCGGGCTCGGCTTCGTTGGCGTCGCTCGGCAGGGTGAGTGTGATGTCGCCCGGATCTTCAGGCAGCGGGGGTACGACATCGCTGAAGCTCGAACCAAGGGTTAGGTTGTCGATCGTCGTACGGGTGTTTTGGCTGCGCATGTCGACGAAGGTCACGGATTCCGCATCGACGTTCAGCGAAACGCTGTGCGTCGGCGACCCGGAATCGTCCGCGGACGGATTGAGCCAAACATTCATTGTCGTGACCGTTCCATCGCCGTCGACGACCAACTCGCCGACAAGGAG
Source organism: Opitutales bacterium (assembly GCA_020831525.1). Lineage (GTDB taxonomy): Bacteria > Verrucomicrobiota > Verrucomicrobiia > Opitutales > Oceanipulchritudinaceae > SLLG01. Next base: position 45,863 of record JAFIGH010000023.1, on the reverse strand, counting down.
GTGGTTCATGCCCGTTAGCGCCTCGCGGTCTTCCAGTTCGGAGCCGGGAGCAATGGGCACGTTGTTGCCGGTGACTTCCAACTCGTTTTCACGCAGCTTGACCGCGGTGAATGCGCTCCATCCGCCGAGCCGCAGGAAAAACTGATCGGGATCCGCCTCCGTCCCGACCGAGTGCGGGTGGAAAACGATGGAGAAGAACATGCTGCCGTCTGCCTCCGGGGCCTCGACGGGCAGCGTAAGCCAGTTGTCCATCTTCGGGTCCGGACTGCCGATAAGCGAGATCGAGCGGATACCACCTTCGATGCGTCGGCCGTCGGCAACGTCGTAGGTGAGACCGAAGTCTTCCACGACGACCTTGGCACGGTCGGCATTATCGATGGTCCAACCGTCCCACACCGGGAAATGTCCCGGTGAGAACGAGATGCCCTCATTGTCGAAGACAGTTGGCTCTGCCGCCAACGTCGATCCGATTCCGGCGAAAAGAGCGAGACACACGCCTTTCCACAGGGTTCGGGATTTGGGTATGGGTGTTTTCTTCATGTTGTTCTATTCTATTTCGGTTGACTGCGGTTAGTCAGCAGTAAGTGACTGTGGTTGAAAAAAAACCGGTTTCTGTTGAACCGGGAAAGTTGCTGAATCTTAAAGCTCATCTTCGGTGAGAACGGTCTGGTTAAGGATGTCGTGAAACATTCTTTCTCCCGGGCCTCCCTCGAGGTATTCGAACCAGCCCGGCTCGTCGCCGTGGAACCAGAGAACCGGATAGAGTGTCGGGTCGACCCATTGCCAGCGCTCCATGCCTTGATCGAACACGGTCCAGTCGAGTTCATTGCCGAGGACATACTGCCATCCATGGTCGGCGTGATAGATCCACGGATACTCTCCGTGGTCATAGAATTCGCCGTAGCGGAGATCGTCGAGCCAGCGACCGGCATCCTCTTCCGCGCCGCCGAAGTAGGGGTCCGGGTTGACGCGGGCGATGAATTCCGGGGTTTCGCCGCTCCAGTCGATACGGAGACCGTGGAGGGGTCCGCCGAGGTCGAAGACGCGCTCATCGAGCAGGACCCACGGGGATTCAATAACCGGCCAGTTGGTGTAATCGATGGCATCGCCGTTTATGCGGACGGTCGGAATCGTGCCGTCCGGGGTATCCAGAGAACGGTTGAATTCCATTTCCATGTCCGCGCCGTCATTACTCGTGTATTGCACGGAGACGTTGTCCCAGTCGACCTCGACGGGATTGGCGGCGGTGACCTCTTGAAAGGTCTCGAAGTCTCCGAACTGCATTGCATTACCGATTTCGACAATGAATCCGGTGGACCATGGTTCGCCGACGGTACCGCGGCTCTTGAGAACCTCGAACCCGTCATCTTGCAAACTTCGGAGGTCGCGCTGCACGCCGTCGCGAAGCGCTTTGATACCGATGTAGTAGCTGCCGGAGCGGAGGAAATACCAGTTGTCTTCACGGAGTCCGAAATCTTCGCCGAGAATCAGCAGATTGGAGTAGCGGATCTGCCCGAGCGGCCGCATGGGGCCGTCACGTTCCGCCGCCCACTGGCCGATGCCCTCCCACGGATCTTCGGCGGGGATGTCGAAAAGGAGGATGGCGGCGTTTTTGTGCTGGCCGATCTGCATGAAGGGTGAAGTTGCGCCACTCCATGCGTTCTCGCCTCTTGAGGCGCTGCGCCAGTATGGGTGGAACGCCTTGATGAGACGGTTATTCACGGTTCCCGCCCATGAGACGCTGAACATGCTGTCATCAAGTTGGAAGGCCGCCGGGATGTGGCGGATGACGCCGCTGCTCATTGCGATTCCATGGTTGTGGTGGGTGGTGCGCACAACGTAACGGAAAGTATTGGCGTCGGTCTCGGGATCGCGGTAGGCAAGAGCGTCAGCGAGGAAGTGCGCCTGCTGCCAGCGCGCGGTGTAGCTGAAGGCTTCCTGCTCCCTCCCGAGTGTGTCGGTGATGGGATGCGGGCGCCATCCGGAGACGGCGAGTTGCGGAGTTGTCCAACCGGGGTTGAAGGGAAGGGACGGATTGCCGTGTCCGAAGTAGAGCCAAAGTATTGACTGGATACGGGCGCTCAAGGATGCGCTCTGTTCTGTGCGCCGACTGAAGGGTGGCAACGTGTACTCGCGCAGGCTGGCCATGGCGAGGTTGGTGAAGTGATAGTGCAGGAACGCTTCGGCAATGGCGCGCACCTCCGGATCTTCTGCGTAATCATAGAGGTTGACCATCGGGGTGATGTGATAGATTTCGTATATTGGGGAGAGGAATTCGGAGTATCCGCTGAGGTAGCGGTTACGGCCGACGATGGCGATGACCTCTTTGGCCCGCTCCATCATCGCTTCGCTGGAAATCTGGCCATCGCCCCAGTTCCACTGCCGGTCCGGGAATTTCTGCGCGTAGAGATATGCGGAGGACCACGACATGAGGCGGTGGTTTTCCGTGCCGGTGTTGAACCATTGGTTGTGGTCCGAGGCCCGGTTGGCGACGGCGTTGCGCTGGGCGGGCGTCATGTGCTCCCACGCCATGTAGAGGGCGCGCACATTACCGAGGGCATTGAAAAACCAATCGCCTCCGCCGTAAGGGGATGTCGCGAGGTAGTTGATCGCTTCGGAGTCGCTCGGATCAAGAGCCAGGCGCGCGACGACGAGGCCGTACGGCTGGCGCCCGACCCCGCCGGGGGAGGGAAGGTCCTGTGCCGCCGCAGCTTCAAGTAGCGCTTGGCGGCGCTCCTCAAAGGTCTCCGCCGCCGCGTGCGGGAGTGCGGCGAGAAGGGAAAACGGGAGCAGCCCGGCAAGGAGCCGGAGCTTACGGGGGAATATACGGGTTGGTCGTGTAGGTGTCGGGTATGTCATGGTGTTGTCGTATCGTGCAGGTGAATCCAGCCGCCGTCGTCCATTTCGTAGACGTACGGCAGCGATTCCGCGGAAGCGTAGAGCCAACCGAGATCCTTTGAGTAAATGTAGTCGCCCGAGGCTGTTTCGGCGGCATAGAGCCAGCCTTTGTCGAGCAGATAGATCCATCCGCGTCCGGTCCATGTGTTGAATTCATCGGCGACAAATTCGCCGAGTCCGTCGAGCGAGTGCCATGTTTCGTCGACCTTGTGAGCGGAGCGGAGGAAACCCTCGCGCGGGGAGCGCGGTCCGTCGGTGCGGGTTTGCGGCAGATCGCCGCTCCAGTCGACGACAAGGGAGTCGTTCCCGCGGTGCAGGCGCAGGACGCGCTCTTCGAGGGCAACAAAGGGGCTCGCCATCACGGGCCAGTCGAGGAAGTCGATTGCGGTGGAATTCACGGTCACACCGGGAACCGCAAGATCGGGCGGGTCCATGGAGGTGTTGTAGGTCATCGCGAGGGTGTGGCCGCGGGTGCCCGTGTAGCTTACCGTCCATGCCTCCCAGTCGACCTCCAACGTGTTTGCGTAGACCGCCTCTTTAAAATCTTCGAGCGAGGCGAACTCGCTGTCGGTCGCGATTTCAAAGACAAAGCCGGTCTGCCAGCGCTCGCCGTTCGTACCGCGGGTGGAGAGCGTCTCAAAGCGGATATCCATCATCCCGCGGATATCGTAGACGGCCGGACGCAGGGTCTTGACGGCGATGTAAATGCCGTCGTCGGAAAGGAAATACCAGTCGTCCTCGCCCGGTTGGTAGTCCGCGGCGGCAGGAAAGCGGACTTGTGCGGTTGCGATGGGTGTTTCGCGGCGTGCGCCGGACCATTGGGTGAGCTCCGGCCACGGATCTTCGTCCGGGATGTCGAAAAGGACAATGGCCGTGTTTTCGAACTGGCCCGTCTGCATGAAGGGCGAGCTGGCGTCGCCCCATCCCGTGCCCGAAGCGGATCGCCAGAAGGGATCGCCGGCCATAATCTGCCGGTGCGCTTGTGTGCTGTCCCATACGATCATGAACTGGGCGTCGTCGATGAGTTGCCGTGCTCCGGGGATGTTGAGGTCTTCCGGATCGAAGCGGTAAACGCCGGAACTTACGGCGAAGCGCGGGTCGCGGTAGGTCGTGCGCATCATGTAGCCCGGTTTCTGTGAAAAGAAGAACGGCTGCTGTGCGTGGAAGATGTAGGGGCTGTCGACATGGCCCCTCGCTATGGACTCGAGGAACGGTTCCGGTCTCCAATCAGTGAAGCCGAGGAAAAAGTGTGTGAGGTCAGTGCGCGCGTTTCCCGAACCCGGATCCCCGGTGCCCCAGAGCATCCATGTTGTCCACTGGATGTCGGCGTTTAGGTTGCGGCCGAGGGGGGAGCCGCTGCCGCGGCTGTATGGGGGCATGAGGATCTCCTCGAAGGAGGCGTGGGCAAGGAGGGTGGTGTGGTAGATGAGGGCGGCCGCCGCGGCCTCCCGCACGGCGGCGTCTTGCGCGAAATCGTGGAGATTCAGCCAGGAAGCGATTTTGAAGCCTTCGTAGCTCGGGGACAGAAACTCGTTGTGGCCCATCTCGTAGAGGCTCCGCCCATACGAGAGCAGCTTGCCACGGGCGCGCTCCATGGCTTGGACGCTGTTGAGGGATAGTGTCTCGCCGTTCTCTTCCCAATTCCACGTTCCACCGGAGAAGGTTTGCGCAAACAGATACAGGCTCGACCAGAGGAGGATGCGGTGGTTTTCCGTGTAGTCCTCGTTCCAGTTCAATACCGAGGTTGCCGAATCGCGGATGGCGTTCCGCTGCGAGCCGCTGAAGCTGTCGGCGAAGCGCAGGTAGACATTTGCGAGCATCGGCATGTTAAAGGCCGGTTGTCCGGCCGGCCGCGTGTCCGCGACATATTGGACGGCCTCGGTGTCCGCCGGATCGGCGTGAAGGCGTGCTCCGGCCGCGGCAAGGTGCGCCCTGCCGACCGTCGGTTGCGGCTGGAGGGTTTGTGCCCGGAGGTTGGCGATCATCCATTCCGCGCGCTCGGCGAAGGAACCTTCCTCCACTGACGCGGAGGCCACTGTCGAAGCGGCGTGGAAAACAACGGTGAAGCCCGCGAGCGAGGCAAAACGGGTGAACTGGAGAAAATCAAGTTTCGTAAGGCAGAAAGGCATGTAACTTACAACGGAGTAGATGGGTAGTTTGCTGCGGATTTATACACCGCGGATATCAGGGACGAGGGACTTAGTAAGTATAGACCCGGTCCGGCGACAAAACCATACGATATTGCGGAAAGATTGCGACATTTTGCGCCTGCTCGATTAAACACTGTATTTGAGGCGTACCCGGACATCAAAAGCTGACACGGAGGGAGATCCGGACATCCCTCGGTTCGAGGAAAAACCGTGTCACCGCGGGCTCGCCGAATACCGTCCGGTTGGTGGCAGTGGCGGTGAGTTGGCGCTTGTTGAATACATTGCGCACGTTCAGGTTGAGGCGCAGGTCAAGATCGCGCCAGGACCAGCGGTACCCGAGACCTGCGTCATAGAGGGTATACCCGGGAACGGGCGCTTTCGTGTTCTCTCCGAGCCCACGGTCAATGGCGTCGACGAAGGTCCCGGAGGAACTGGCCCACGGCGATTCCGAGGCGCGCGACGAAGTGTGGCGTGCGCCGAAGCGGATGTCGAAGCCCTCGAGAAAACCCTCGGTGAACTCGTACTTCGTCCAGAGGGAGAAGGAGTGAATCGGCACATCGGTGTTCCGCACACCGGCGGAGAGGTCGCCTTGGTAGGTGCTGGGCCGCCGCCAGTCGGCGAAGTCTTCTCTGGGGAGGTACCAGAACCATGGTTCGATGCCGGTAACGATGACGGGATCGACAATGCGCGCCAATCCCTGCGAGACCTCGACGACATTGTAGGTATAGCTGAGGATCATCTGCCAGTTGTCCGTCGGGGTGATCTGCAGGCGGACTTCGTAACCCTCGGATTCCTCGTCGAAGTTGTGGTAGGCCCCGCGGTCTTCGCCGGGGTGGTTTCCTTGCGCGGCCCACATGAAGTTTGGAGCGCCGAATCCGACTCCCTCAGCGTCGAGTTCGCGCGCGTGTTCAACGAAGCCGAGTAGATCCGCGCCGTATCCCGCCGGCGCGGTGTTGGTGGCGGGGTCGTAGCTGCCGGGGCTTACCGGATCGCCGAAGGGCAGGACATAGTAAATGCTGCCGGCCTGGTCCACGCGTTCGACGCCGGGCAAGTCGTCGGGGAGAACGCTGAACCGGTCGATTTCGGAAAGATCGGGAGTTTCCATATCGTAGAGGCCGAGGAAGCTCATGAAACGGCGGAGGTCGTTGGGGTTGTTCGCCGAGCCCGCCGGTAAAGAGACGGTCACTGGCTCGTCGGGGTTGAAATTTTCGCGCGAGGGGTTGGGGGCGTAGAAGCTGTAGCGGACGCCGCCGCGCTTCTGGAGATTAAAATAGGTCACGCGCCCGGAGATACGTTCGTTCCATAGGCTGAACTTGACGCCGACCTCCCGGTTGCGGGTGAACTCGGGCGGAAAGCCCTCGTCGTTGCCGTCGCGTTGCGCGACATTGGAGAGGGCAATACCTTCGGCATAGACACCGTAGATCGAAAGGTTGTCCGTAATGCTCACTGACAGACCGGCGGTGGGTGTGTCGATGGTGAAGGGCTCGCCTGCATTGGCGTAGCCGTCGAGGGTGTTACGGCCTGCGATGGGATCGAAGGGTTCATCCAATGAACCGTCGCTGCGGTAACGGGAACGCAGGTATCGTGTATGGGTGCGGTCCCAGCGGTAGCCGAGGACGGGGTGAATCCGGTCATTCCAAAGGTTGCCTTGATAAATGAGGTAATGCCCTTGGTACCACTCCCAGAAGAAATCACGGTCTATCGGGTCGATGAGCGTTTCGCCGGTGTAGCGGATCGAGGACCCGTCGGCCGCCCATGTGGAAAACCTCTCCTGCGATTCGATAGCACTGCTCTCTGGAAAGCGGTTGTTTTGGCGGCGCTCGCTGTATTCCTGACGGCCTGCGACAAAGCTATGGCGCCCGCCGAACGCCTCGAAGGAGGCCAGACCGGCCAAACGCGCCTGATGCGTGCGGCGTCGGTCGTCCGTTTCGGCAAAGGCGTAGATGATGTCGTCGACGACGGATCCGTCTTCGAGGAAATCTTCACGGATCGTCGGCGACATTGCGAAGAACCTGCGGTCGCGGTCCTGGGTGTCTCTGTTGAAAGAGGCAAGTAAGCGGAAATTGTCTCCGATACGTTGTGTGATCTCCAAGTGCGCGGTGCCCACATCATCCTCTGTGAAGTGATCCGGACCGCCGAGATTTCCGTAGTGCCCTATGCCGAGAAAATCTTCGAGAAAGCGGGCGGATTCGTCGGTTTCCCTGCGTCCGGAGGGTTGGCCCGTGGCCGGGTTGATGACCCCTGCGCGCGGGTGGGAGATATCCTTAGGGCCGGTGCCGTGTTGTTTGCGCCAGCCGTGCTCATAGTTCAAGTAGATCGTCGTTGCGTCCCATCCGCGAAATTGGAGACCTGGGCTCAAGAAGAAGGATTCGTCCTTCTCGTGCGGCCGTAGGGTACCCTCGCGCTGCGCGGCGAAGAGCGCGTTGTAGTTCAGTTGGAGTTCGTCGTTGCTCCAAACCGGCCCGGTGGCTTCACCCGTTGCTCTGTAGAAATCGTGGTTGCCGCCGAAAACCTCGAAGTGGTAGCGCGGCTCCGGCATGGGCCGCTTTGTGATGACGTTGGTGATCCCGGAGATAGCCCCGATTCCGTAGAGAAGCGACTGCGGTCCGCCCGCTCGTTCCACGCGGGCGATATTGATCGTATCTACCCGCGTTTGCGTGAAGAAGCCGTTCTTGAGCGTGGGTGCGCGGAATCCGCGCGTGACAATGTCCGTCTCCGCATTGTCGATACCGCGCGCGTCGAACTCCACACCCAAGGTGTAGCCCCCTTCGCCCCCCGGGCCCTGCGAGGAGATGGTATTCTCCAGTTGCAGACCCGAGTCGTAGGCGAGGATCTCGCGCATGTTCGTCGAGCCGGTGTCGGCGATGAGGTCGGGCATGAAGACATCGATCGCGAACGGACTGTTTTTCAGCGGCGTGTCGAGGAAGGTCCCCGTGAGCGTGTTGGTCGCCCGGTAGCCGCGGTCCTGGCTGGCGTCGACGACGAATTCGGGGAGCTGGAAAATGTCCTCATCCTCCGCAGGCTGGGCCGGAGAGGATAGGGGGGCGAAACTCACGGCCAGGCAGCCTAGAAACGTAAGGGTGCGGCCACGGTGAGGATGGGAATGAATGAGCATGGGAACCATTGTCTCGGGGATTCGGGGATGGGTATCAATGCGGTTGACCGGTCGGCGGATGCCGGCGCGCGGATTTCACGGTCGTCAGCGTATCAGAGAACATAACACCTTGGGCGGAAAGCCTCCCGCGCCCTCAGCGGCGCGGGAGGCTTTATCAAACCTGTTCATCAAGCGGATCAGGGACCACCGAAGAGAAAGACCCAGCGGCCGCCGTTCTCCACGCGATCCGTGGGGAAGGCCCAGTGTTCGGCACCGTGGATGTAGAGATAGCCCGCGTCGCTGTCCATGTGGATGAGACCCAGCGGGGTGCCTTCGAACCAACCGTCACCATCGACCGGGAGGTCTTCCAAGCCCGGGCCGAATATCCATGCACCGTTGGCCGTGACAAAGGTTTCCGGCAGGTAGACCCACGCTTCGAGGCGGTAGACGTAGGCGTAGTCCTCCAAGGGGAAAAGCGTGCCGAAAGCCTCGGTCACGACGGTGCCGTCCTCTTCAAGGGGCAACCCGGCCCAGGTGCCGTTATCGGCTTCCTCGTATTGCGCCGTGACGGTGGTGTCGGCGGTGATGTTGTCAAAGGCGGCGTCCCAGCCCGTGAAGGCCCAGCCCGCATCGGCCTCAACTTCCGGCGCAAAGGCGGCGGCGCCCTGGGCGACGGTCTGGACCAGCTCGCCTCCGCCCACGCGCGTGCCGAGGTCGCCGAGGTCGAAGGTGACGGTGTAGGTGGTGACTCCGGCCGGTTGCGTGAACTGCGTGACGACGTTCATGAAGAGCTGCTCGCCAGTAGAGCTGAAGTTGTAGAGGCCGGTGTTGCCCAATCCGGCGGCAAGGTAAATGCGGCGCTCGGCAGGGGTGCCGACGCGCTCGCTCGGCAATCCCGTAGGCTGGAAGAAGCGGATGCCCGCGGCGACGTCCAGCAGAATGGGGTCGCGCGTGGATATTTCGAGACCGGCCGTGAAAAAGTTGGGCACATCAAGTTCGAGAACCACCCGAACGTTGGCGGGGTAAGAGTAGTTGCTGTTGTTGCTGAACTTCCTCGGGGTGCGCGGGAGGCCGGGGAGTGTTTCATAATCCTTGTAGATGGCCAGCCGGTCGCCGTCGGTCGGCTCCAAACCGGCGAGAAGCGGTGACTCGCCGCGACGGACCCGCGGTATCCAGTCGAGGAAGACAAAACGCTCCAGTTCGGCGGGGGTTTGATCGCCGCGGTTGAAGGGCGATAGGGTGCCGTAGGTTGTGGCGAATCCGTAGCCCCAGCCCCAACCCCAGCTGCCGAATTCGTTCGTCTGGATGAGAGGGGCGTTCATGGAGATGATGGGGACCCGCAGTCCATTCCACTGCTCGTTGAGAACAGTGGAGGCGTTGCCGCCCTCGCGTCCGCCCCACGCGTAACGCGCGGCATCGGTGTTCGGGCTCATGATAACGAGGTCCGCCGCTTCAAGGCGGTCGATTTGCTCCTGCGAGAGACGGTAATCGTCGGACGCGGAGAAGGGCGTGCCGATGTCGCCCCAGAATTCGTGGTCCACTGTGATCGCGCCGGTGATGGGATCGGCTTCCCGTTCGGTCCATGAGCGGTAGACGTCGAACCCTTGCGCTTCAAGGAAGTCGGTGAAGCCCCTGTCCGCCGGGTCGTCGGGGGCGAGGCCGAGGTCGGCGAGGATTTCGGCGAGGCGCGCGTTGCGGAACTCCACGGGGATATCCCGCCATTCGACGTTTTCGTAGGCTTCCCACGCCGCGAAGTTAGTTTCGCGAAGGGCCTCGCGTTGGGTTGCGTTGTATTCAGCTTCAACTCTGTTCTGCGCTGCCGACTCCGCCGACTGGTTTTCTGAGATGAAGATGATCTGAGGCGCGTCCTCAGCTTGAGCGGCGACAGTGGCAAGTCCTGCGAAGGCCGCGGCAAGTAGTCTTACAGAGGTTGGGATTGTTGTTTTCATGAATTTGGAATCAATGGTTGAGTTTACGGTGTAGGGTGAAGAGCAGATAAAGTCGATTGGTAGGTTCCTGTTAAAAGTCGACACGGAGGGAGACCCGGACGTCCCGCGGAGTGAGGAAAAAGCGCGTGAGAATTGGCTCGCCCATCACTTGGCGTGTCTCCGCGAGGGCGGTCAGTTCGCGCTTGTTGAAGACGTTGCGGACGTTCAGGTTGATCATCCAGTCAAGGTCGTTCCACGTCCACCGGTAGCCCATGCCGGCGTCGTAAATAGTGTGTCCGGGCACGGGTGCTTTCGTGTTTTCGCCAAGGGCGTTGTGGATGGCGTTGACGAATCCGCCGTCCGTGCGAGCCCACGGCGATTCTGCCGCGCGGGAGGAGACGTGGCGCGCCCCGAAGCGGAGGTCGAAGCCCTCGAGCAGCCCTTCGGTGAATTCGTATTTCGTCCAAAGCGTGAAGGAATGCTTGGGCACGTCGGTGTTGCGCACACCTGCGGAAAGGTCGCCTTGGTAGGTGCTGGGCCGGGTCGGGTCGCCGAAGTCGTTGGGGTCAAGGTACCACCACCACGGTTCAAGGCCCGTGTGTGTTTCGGGGTCGGCCAGTCCGGTGAGGCCTTGGGTGATCTCCACCGTGTTGTAGGTGTAGCTGAGGATCATCTGCCAATTGTCGATGGGCGTGATTTGTATGCGGGCCTCGTAGCCGGTCGATTCTTCGTCAAAAGTGTGGTAGGCCCCGCGGTCCTCACCCGGATGATTACCTTGTCCGGCCCACATGAACTGCGGCGAGGTCGAGGGCAGGGGCGTGCCGGCGGCGGCGAGTTCGCGGGCATGCTGGATAAAACCGAGCAGATCCTGCCCGTAGCCGTCGGGCGCGGTGTTGGTTGCCGGATCATAACGGCCCGGATTCCCCAGTTCGCCGTAGGGAAAAATATAGAACGGCCGGTCTCCCTGTTGAAAAACCTCCACGCCCGGCATATCTACGGGAAGGACGGTAAACCGCTCCAGCTCGGAGAGGCCGGGCGTCTCCATGTCGTAGAGTTCGAGAAAACTCATGAAGTAGCGCATGTCGTGCGGGTTGGTCGCCGTGCGGCCCTCCAGCGCGGCGGTGATGGGCTCGTCTGGATTGAAGCTGGTTCCCGCCGGACGGGGCGCGTAAAAGCTGAAGCGCACGCCCCCGCGTTTCTGGAGGTTGAAATAGGTCACGCGCCCGGAGATGCGCTCGTTCCATGCGCTGAACTTTATGCCCACCTCGCGGTTGCGGGTGAATTCGGGCGGAAACCCTTCGTCGTTGCCGTCCCGCTGCGCTACATTGGAAAGGGCGATGCCCTCGGCATAGACACCGTAGACGGACAGGTTGTCGGTGATGCTGACGGAGAGCCCGAGTGTGGGCGTTTCGATATTGAAGGGTTCGCCTGCGTTGGCATAGCCGTCGAGGGTGTTGCGGTCGATATGGTCAAAGGGTTCGCCGAGGCTTCCGTCTTCGCTGAAGTTGGATCGCAGGGCCCGTGTGTGGGTGCGGTCCCAGCGGTAGCCAAGGACGGGGTGGATACGGTTGTTCCAGAGGCTGCCTTGGTAAATGAGGTAATGCCCCTGATACCATGTGTTCATGAAGTCGCGTGCCCGCGGCAACGGCAACTCCTCGCCTTCGTAGCGGATGGAGGAACCGTCCGCTGGCCAGATGTGGAACAATTCATTGACTTCGATCACGGAGGATTCGATCAGCTGGTCGAAGTTGCGCCGCTGACTGAAGTCCTGCCTCCCCGCCACGAAGCTGTGCTGCCCGCCGAGGAACTCGAAGGACGCCAGCGCGGCCACGCGCGCCTGATGCGTGCGGCGGGTTTCGCCTTCCGCGCCGAAGGCGTATTCGATGACATCGTCGATGAAGGTTCCGTCGTCCGCCCGGCGCTCCAGGATGCGGGGCGAGAGCAGGAAATTTCTCTGGTCGCGGTCCTGTTCATCCCGGTTGAAGGACGCGAGAAGACGGAAATTGCGACCGACTCGCTGGGTGATCTCAAGATGCCAGCTGGTTACATCGTCCTCTGTGAACGTGTCGGGTCCGCCGATGTTGCCGTAGGGGCCGAGGCCGAGGTAATCCTCCAGAAACAGTGCAGGATCGCCGGTCTGACTCAGTCCCGAGGGATTGCCCGAGCGAGGATCGATCAAACCCGCCCGCGGATGGGCGATGTCCCCCGGCCCCGTGCCGTGCTGTTTGCGCCACCCGATTTCGGAGGCGAGAAAGACCGTGGTCGCGTCCCAGCCCCGGAACTGCAGGGCGGGTGCGAAAAAGATGGACTCCTCTTTCCTGTGGGGCCGGATGGAGCCCTCCTTTTGCAGGGCAAGGAGGGCGTTGTAATTCAACATCATGTTTTCGTTGCTCCACAACGGTCCGGTGGCTTCTGCCGTGCCGCGGTAGAAATCGTGGTTGCCGACGAAGCTTTGCAACCGGTAGCGCGGCTCGGGCAGGGGGCGTTTTGTGATGACATTGGTGATGCCGGAGATCGCGCCGATGCCGTAGAGGAGCGACTGCGGTCCGCCCGCCCGCTCCACGCGGGCGATGTTGATCGTATCCACGCGCGTCTGCGTGAAGAAGCCATTCTTCAGCGTCGGCGCGCGGAACCCCCGCGTGACAATGTCCGTCTCGGCGTTGTCGATGCCGCGCGCGTCGAACTCCGTGCCCATGGTGTAGCCGCCCTCGCCTCCGGGACCCTGCGAACCAATGGTGTTCTCCAGTTGCAGGCCCGAGTCGTAGGCGAGGATTTCGCGCATGTTGGTCGACCCGGTGTCGTCGATGAGGTCGGGCATGAAGACGTCGATGGCGAAGGGGCTGTCCTTCAGCGGTGTGTCGAGGAAGGTTCCCGTCAACGTGTTTGTCGCCCGGTAGCCGCGCTCATGGCTCGCATCGACGACAAACTCCGGCAGTTGGAAAATGTCCTCTTCCGGCACCGGCTGTGCATGAACGCCTTGGAATGCGAGGGCCGCGGCGAGTACAACGCATCCGTGCGGCAGCGAACCGGCGGAGAAGGAGCGACGTGCGGGGTCGGCTAGATTTCGGGTTTTGCTGAGGGGAAAAGTCATGGGTAGTGGCCGCGGGATTGAATGATTTACCTTATCCCGGCTGGATACATTGGATTTCGGTCCCCTGAACATACGCACCTGCCCTGAGCGATCAAATTTTCAGGATCATGTGCGTGTTCGGGATTGCTGGGCGAATGAATCGAGTCGGGGTGTATCACGGGTATTGCCATTATAAGAATAGACGCGATTCGTCCTGACCGATAGACTCGTTTGCGCCAATGGTATGACAAATTGCGAACATGCGGCGGCTCTTGCGTCTTTGGCCCTGTACAGGCGCTTCTTCCGGCGCGTTCGTTTCCTCCGGCGAGCCGACGGAGATCGCCGGAGCCGAACAAATACGACACCGCGGGCCCTCCCGCAAGGCCACACCCTCGAATCAGTGTATGGCTACGCTTATCAATGCGCCTTGCAGGCCTCGATGAGGTCGGCGAGTTTTCCGGTGGCGACGCACTGCACGGTGTCGGCGCCGCCGTAGTAGAGTTTCAGGGTGCCGTCGGGCTCGATGATTTTGGCGCAGGGGAAGCAGACGTGGTCGACAAGGCCGCGCAGTTCGTAGTCCGCCTCGGGGTAGAGGACGGGACTGCGGGTGACGTGTCTGACGATCCATGGGCGGTCGGCGTCGAGGATGGCCGCGCCCGCGGAGTATTCCCGCGTGGTGCAGTTGTTCATGATGGCGTGGAAGATGATGAGCCACCCTTCGTCGATCCGGTGGGGGACGGTCGACGGGCCTAGTCCACTGATTCCGTAGTTCCAGACATCGGTTGTGCGCAGCGATTCGCGGGAATCTCCCCAGTGGATGAGATCCGGCGAATGGCTCAGCCAGATGTTGCCCTTGCCGCCCGCCGAGGCGAGGTTCGGGCGTTCGAGCCGCATGTAGCGTCCGTCTGCACTCTTCTCCGGAAAGATGACCATGTTGCGGTTGTCCGGCGCGTTGATGTAGTTCACAAACTCCAGCGTCTCCAGATCCTTGGAGCGGAAGAGGGCGACGCGGGTGTATTCCGTGTTCTGGCAGGCGAGAAGGACGAGGTATTCACCGTCGATGCGCGTGATGCGCGGATCGTAGTAGACGGTGGAGGCGTAGCGGTGCCATTCCTCTGTGTCCGGTACCTCAAACGGTTCCGGGCGCAGCTTCCACGAGAGGCCGTCGTCGCTGTCGGCACCCCACAGAAGCGTGCGGTGGTTAAGCAGGTTGCACCGGCAGAGCATGACGTAGCGGCCTTCCGGTGTTTTGACGGCGGACGAGTTGTAGACCGACCGCATCTTGACGGGAAAGTCCGCCGCAGTGAGGACGGGGTTTCCCTCGTATCGCGTGAGGATATCGCGGGTGATTTTGTCGTATTGCATGGGTATTTCTCGCTTTGCCCGCTCTTGCGGCATGACGGCCCGTTTGTGGGCGGACGGAAACGGCATGCGTTCGGGAGGGACGAAGGGGGGTTGATTGGGAACACCGTGATCCTTCCACCGCTGCCGGGGGCTGCAACACCGAATTTCCGAAATCCGCAGGGTCCGTTCGGGACCGCGGATTCCGTCGCTGCGGAATGGATCAGGGATGCTCCATCCATCCGCCGTCGGCGACGGCGTAAAAGCGGCGGGGGCCGGTCGAACCTTCGTCGTAATAGAGCCATCCCGCCTCCGTGGAATGCAGGTAGGGATAATCCGCCGGGTGCGTCCACATCCAGCCCGCTTCTGTATCGTAGATGCGCACGGCCTCTCCGTTGTCATGGCGTTGGTCGAGCCACAGCCACTGGTGGTGCTCGTGGTATAACCAGCCGTGGGTGTCCGCTTCGAGGCCGCCGGGGAATACCGTGCCGAACCAGCCGGACCGGACCCAGCCGTCGGCGATGCGGTCCAACTCCCCGAGAATGGCGGGCGCGGGCGGGCCGGAACCTCCGGTGGTGCGGAAGGCAAAGTCGAAGCCGGGCTCGTTTGATTCGAGAATCGATTCCCCGGCGGGATAGGGGTTGCCAGCGGCGCCGAACCAGACGTAGTAATTGTCCTCGGTGTCGCCGTCGGACGGCTCGCGCAGGGCGAGCGTGTAGGTTTTCCCCGTGCTGAGGAAGACCCCGAAGGAGACAGCCACGGCGGAGCGTGATGTTGCGATGTCCGCTTCCGCGACGGCGCGCTGCGCCATGGGGCGTAGATTGTCGTCCGTCAAAACGATAACGAGGTCGCCGGGATTGCCCCGCCGCAGGACCTCGACTTCGACGGTATCAAGAAATAACTCTGCGGGAACGAAGCGTTGCCAGAAGTCAAACGCCACGATAAAGCCTTCTTCGACGGTGTCCTGGCTTTGATCGGTTCCGGTGAGCGCGGGCGGATCGGCGACGTCGATACTCAAGGACCGGCTTTCCACGTGGCCGCCTTCGTTTTCAGCGCGGACCCAGTAGGCTGTATCTTCGGCTGCGGGCGGTGTTGTCAGGCGCGCCGCCGTTTCACCCGACAAGGGGTCGGATGTGTCTCCGGCAGCGCCCCGGTACCATTGATACGTGACGGGTGCGGGACCTTCGGTGACGACAGCGAGGTATGCCTCCATGCCCGGGGCGAGGGCGAAGTCGGACGGCAGGCCGCTCGTGAAAACGGGCGGGTCCACAGGATCGGACGTGTCGTCGACGGGAAGCCCGTAGGTGCGGAAGGCGAATGCACTTGCGCCGCGGAGGCTGCTTTCGTGCGGATAGTCGACCGACTCTGTCATGGCCCAGCGCAGGTTCTGTCCGGGTGCACCTTCATTCGAAACAGAGATGCGGAGAAGTAAGCCCGGTTCGACGAAGAGTTCGACGGGAATCGAAAACCAGCCTGCGTTGTTGGCCTGGGGTACGCCGGCAATGACTTCCGCTTCCGGAACAATGCGCCGCGCGAGCGGAGCACCGAACGCATCGGTGATTTCCAACACGAGATCGCCGGGATCTCCGTCGCGCTGCAGAAACAACTCCACAGAGGCGAGGAATCCGGTTTCGGGTACGAATGCCTGCCATTCGCCCGCGGCAAGATTCTGGACGAACTCGAACTCACTTTGCTCTTGGTCGATCTCGGGCGTGCCGTCCGGCGGCGGTTCGGCGCTCACGTGCACCGTCGAGGACGCCGCATCCCCGCCGTCGTTCCACACGCGTACCCAAAAGGTGCGGGTTCCGTCGATATTCCCCGGGTCAACGGTGGGGCGGTCGCCGTCCGGAAGGGGCGCTGCCGTGTCGCCGGCCTCGCCTTCATACCATTGGAACTGGAGGGGAGGCGCGCCGCGTGCGGCGACACCGAGAAGCGCGGGCTGGCCGGTGGCCACTTTGATCTCAGAGGCGATATTGTCGATGACCGGGGTCTCCGGTTGCGGCAGGCGGTAGGCGGCCACGATGGGCGCGATTTGCGCGAAGACCGCCGCGTTGTCCGCGGATTCCGGTTCGCCCGCCGGGATGCCTGTGGGCAGGCCCTCGAAGGAAACGACGGGATTGGAGAAGTGAGGTATGCGCACGTCCTGCTGGCGGAAAGTCGCCATGACGGTCGCGTTGGCCGGACCGGTGTCCAGCCCGAAGCGGTAGCCGTGCGCGTGCTCGAAGACCCCGGTTGAGCCGTCGTCACCGCGCGCGTGGGCAGAGCCGAGGAGGTGCCCGATCTCGTGTGCAAAGGAGTGGTTGGCGAGGGCGGACTCATCGGAAATAACGCAAAAAGCTCTGTCCGGGCGTCCGTGTTCGTCTTCGAGAAGGTTGGCGAATCCGGCGATGTTGGCCGCTCGGCTGCGGCGGAAGAGGCTCACGATGTCCGCGCCCCATGCGTCGCGCCACTCATGCACTTCGTCCATGTACCCGCTGTCCGGTTCAGTGATGCGCTCAAGGTCGGTCGGGAAAGAACCGCTCTCCGTGTAGTCCACCTCTGCTGTATGAACGAGGCGGAGGACGACGTCGATACCGCTGTTGGCGAAGACCTCGTTGGCACCGGCCACGGTGGCGAGGATGTCTGCCCGCATGGCGGCCTCACCGCCGGCGTGGTCGCGTGCGGCGGGCGTGTAGACGATCATTACATCGATTTCTGCGGTGTCCGCGCGGACCGCGTCTGGAAGGAGGCAGGCGACAAGGAGGATGATTGTACGATAGTGCATATTCAATAGTCGAGTGAAGGCGGTTCTGTGGATTGGGCCTGTGCATGTCCCGCGCAGACGCCGCATTCGCCCATGGCATGGACGTCGACCTGTTCGAGGCGCACAGTACCGTCCGCTCCGGCACGGACGCGGTACACTTCGCCGCGTGACGGCAGTTGGATCGTGCCGCTCTCCGCGCCGTCGACAAAGGCGAGGACGGCAAGGCTTGCGGGTTCGTCGGCGACCGCGCCGCGGAAGACGCCCGCTCTGTCCCCGGCCGGTTCGTAACGGCGAATCCGGATGTGCGCGCTTTCGCCGTCGAAAAGGGGAAAGGTGAAGCCGTTCCCGAGCGCGCCCTCCTCGTAGGCGGCGGCGAGGTCCGCGAGGGACGGTTCGATCTGCGCCTCCCACGCGCGCAGGACATGGTCGTGCGGATCGGCTGGCTTCGCGGCAACATCGCGCTCAATCACTTGCGCTTTGCGGTAGACGGCGCGGTCGGCTTGCGGAACCTGCGCGGCGGAGGTTTCCGGGTCTGCGATCTCGCGTGATTCGCGCGGCGGCGTGACGTCCGAAGTCACCGGGTCCGCTATCCAAAGACCCCGTGTCAGGAAGAGGACGAAACAAAAACAAACCAAGGCGACTGCGAATACGTTCCTAACCAAACCGTCGCAAGGGTCGTTCGGCGATGGCACGGTGTCAAGGAAAAGCCGCTCCTTCCCGCTATTCGCCTTCCTCTTCCTCGTCCTCCCCGGCGGGCTCTACAGGTGGCGGCAGGAGGCGTTCGCCCTCGACCGGTTCTATGGGTTCGGGCGTGGAGCGGAAGACATTGAGCGGGCTGTGACGGAACCGCCATGAGGGGTTTTCGGGTGTCCCCGAAAGCTCGATACGGAGAGCGTAGGTGAGGGGCCGGAATACAATGCCAAGCGCGGAGACGAGGGGATTCTCCTCCGGCGTGAGCGGAAAGACCCGCAGGTCGAGAGCGAGGCGCTGGTCCGGCAAGGCGATGTCGCCCTCTGCGCGCACGCGCATCGTAGGCCCTTGGAAGGTGAGGTCGGGGAGGTGGAGGACGCGGTCCGCTACCCGGAACCGGGTTTCCATGGAGTTGAGGGTGAACGAGGCGAGGGGCAGCCCCACTTGCTCGAGGATGCGGGAGAGGATACCGACGAGGCGAATCGTGCCCAGATCGGCTTTCTCGAGGGCGACGCTTCCCTCCCCGGAGAAACGTTCGACGTGGGGAAACACGCCTTCGCCGTTCAGTTCGAAGCGCACGATGCCTCGCTCCGGGAGGGGCGGAGCCTCCGCGCGCTCCTCTTCGGTCATGGTGAACTGCCGCAGGAGCCGGAGAAGCTCCGGGTAGGACAGACGCGAGCCGTCGAGGTCAATTTGAAAGGCCGGCTCCTCCGCCGTGCGGTCGGCGATGGAGACGGTCCCCTCCACCCGGCCCCCGAAGGCGGAAAGCTCGCGGATGTCGAGGTCGAGACGGGCGTCGCGCAGGCGGGCGTCCATGAGCAGCTTTTCCCCCGCGACTTCCCGGTAGGAAAAAGTGTCCGCTTCAATCCCGATATCCAGCGAGGCACCTGTCACTTCGCCGCCGCGTTTCGACAATTGCTCTCCGGTCACCCGGACACGCGGCGGGGTGTCGGCGGCGAAGTCATCGGTGATCCAGGGTTGGTCAAAGGCGACGGCGAGCGCGGGCAGGTCGAGCGTGCTATCGATGTCGACGTGGAGTGTCTGGTTTTCGTAGTCCGGCGGAGTGCCGCCGTGAAGCCGCCAGCCGAGCGTTCCGCCGAAGAAGCCGCCGTCGCCGGTGCGGGCCTTGAGATCAACGAGGTCCACCCGCGCCGGCCCTTGCCGGATAATCGCCTCCCCGGAGGCGACGGGATGGCCGAGGTAGGTGAACTCCTCGCCGCGCACCCAAACGACGGAGTGCGTCTGCTCCTGCTCCACCCAGTTGGCGACAACGTCGACATCCGCCTCGAAGGGTTTCTCCCCGGAGTCGATACGTTCGCGCAGGTCGGCCCACCAGTCGCCCTGGAAGTAGTTGTCAAGGCGGCGGGGATGCAGGGCACCTTCGGCAAGGATGCGGAAGGTTGTGTTGTTGAAGTCCATAAGGAACGCGCCGGAGGCGTGCTGTCCGTCCCGGTCGGTGACTTCGACAGGCTCGAAGGCGACGGCGGAGAGGGTCGCCGCGCCTTCGAAGAGTGTGTGCGCGTAGGATTCGTGTGCGACGGAGAAGTCCACGAACTCGCCGTCGAGGCGGGCGACCGGCCGCGCCCAATCGTCTTCCGGCCAGTGGATGCGCGCGCGGATCCACGAACGGGTGTCAGCGGTGACGGGAAAGCGTTCGAGATCTTCGTTTTCGGGGAAGAGGGTGTCGAGCGTCGTGGCAGGGTCGATACGGGCGTAGACAGTCGCCGTAGACGCGGCCGGGGAGTCGGGATCTGCCTCGCCGAGGAGTTGGATGTCCATGCCCGCGAAGACGATGTTGGCATGGTCCAGCGCGAGGATCCGTGTGTCCGGGTCGAGGGCGAGGGCGGCGTCGAGGGCCTCGGCATGATACTGGTCGTAGGTCAGACGGCGGATGCGGAGCTGCGAGCGGAGGGCGGCGCTCGTCTCCGTGATGTGAACTGCGGCGCGGACACCCTCGGTGCGCGCGCCGGATGCCTCAAGCGCGCGCAGGGAGAGCCTTATGTCTCCGTTTGGTTGAAATGTATCTGAAATGCGGATACGACCGTCGGCGTAAAGGGCTTCGAGGGTGCCGAGGTCTTCCACGGAAATTTCTTCCGCGACGGCGGAGAGGCGGAGGCCGTGGGCACCGTTGCCTTCCGGTTGAATCTCTCCGTCGATCCACACAGGACTCCATTCGCGGACTTTTTCGATCCACGGCAGGACATCCCGTGCGATTCCGCGCAGGCGCTCTTCGGGAGCGGCGGGGTCTTCGATGCCGGGTAAGACCGCGCTTGTGTCGAGGCGCCCGTGCAGGCGCACCCGCACCGGACCGGAGCGGGCGCGGAGGTCGCGGATTTCAATGAAACGGTAGCGGAAGTGGACGGAGCCGGCGATTTCGTCGAGGAGGACTTCGGGAACGCCCGAGCCGGACCACATGCCGGGTAGGTAGAGGCGGCCGCCGCCGCCTTCGAGTGATTCCAGAGGCGCGCCGAGTCCCGTCAGCAGACCCAGCCAGTTGGGGCGGGCGCGGAGATTGCGGATGGTGAGAATTGGTTCTCCGTTTGCGTGCTGGCGGATTTCGAAGGCGTGAAAGCGGAAGGAGCCGTTGGCGTCCGGGACGACGCGGTCCCAGGCGATCTCGATGTCTTCCGGCGAGGTGAGGTCGACAATCCAGCGCAGGGCAGGCTCGGGAAGGCGGATGGGGCGGTCGCGCCATTCGGCGTAGAGGATGACGCCGAAGAGAAGGAGTGTGGCGAAAAGGAGACCGTTGCAGAGGTATTTCGCGGTCCGTCGGCAACCGCGTCCGCACGCACGCAGAAACCCTCGTTTTTTCTTCATTGGGCAGGCGGAGTGGACCCCTCTGTTCCGCCCGAGCCCTCGTCGTTGCCGTCGGATTCGGGGTCGGTGTCGTCGGCGGTTTCAGTCTCGTCTTCCTCGTCCGCGGCGGGACCGGCGGCTTCCGGATCGACGGGCGGAAGATCCGCCGGGGGCGTACCGTCGGGCGGTTCATGCCCGGACCCCGCGGCAACGAGCTGGTCGAGCGCGTCGATGAGCGGTTGTGTGAGGGTGAAGACCACGTTGGCGGAGGCGGAGCCCCCGAACTGTGTGCGGCCGCCGAGGCGTTCGGTGAGGTGGTAGGTGTCGATACGCGGTTCGTCACCGGGCGCGCCGGGCAACCGGACTTCCGCTTCGAGGCGGTAGTGCCACGGGATTTCCGTGTCGGCGTCGAGCCGCAGCGGATCGGTGAGTTCCTCGGCCACGTAGTCGCGGACGGTAAAACGGCGCAGGCTGCGGCGGATGGTCTCGATGCTGTCGCGCAGGCCGGTCTCCTCAAGGCCTTCGGCGACTTCGAGAGCCTCCCAGCTGTCGAGACGCTCCGTGAGTTCGCGCGCAAAGACGGTCTTGCCGTTTGTGTTGTCGACAAGGCGGAAGGCGCTGAGACGGGCGGCCTGGGGGAGCGTGGTGAGAGAGCGCTCGCGGTAGTGCAGGGGTGTGGCGGGGACGAGGCCGAGAATGCCAGGGCGCACTTTGAAGACGGTCGGCATGCCGCTGCGGCGGGCATAGACGAGGTTGTCTTCCGGGTCGAGGTGGCCGAGGCGGAGTTCGAGTGGTTCGTTGCGGCCTGGCAGGTGGAGGCGGATGGCGCGTTGCGGCGGAGCGAGGCCGTAGCGTTCCGCGAGGTCGGAGGACGACGGGGCCTCGGTGACAAACCGGTGGGCCTCCAGTTCGGCGAGGCGACGGACGATGCGCTCGACCACTTCGCGCTCGGCCCGGCGCGTGCGGCGGCCTGCGTTTTCCGGGCCGCGCCGCGTGTCGGCAACCTGCCATTCGCCGCCCTCGAGCCGTTGCAGGCTGGTGGTGCGCTCGTCGAGGATGATTTCGATGGCGGTGGGAAAGGCATCGCCGATATCGAGGAAGCGGCGCTGGCGCAGGGACTCCTGCGCGGTGAAGAGCGGTGCGAACGGTTCTTCCTCGACCTCGACTACGGTGGGGAGCCCGGAGATGCGCAGGAAGCGGCGCGACGGCACGGGATCTCCCGGCACCGGTTGCCCGATGATGACTGTCTGACGGCGGTTGTTCCCCTCGAGGGTGAAACGGATGTCTCCGCTGCCGAAGGCGTCTTCGGGCGGGTCGTGCACGAACCGGTGGACTTCGACGTGGTTGAGCCGCTCAAGGAAGCGGCGGACGGTTTCGCTCTCGGCTGGGACTTGCAGGGGTGACTCAAAGCGCCACGGGTTGCCCGGACCTGTTCCGTCGCGGCTGATGCGAACCCGCGGGGCGCCGGTGCCCTCTTCCTGGACGGTCAGGGCGCGTGCCTCGAACTCCGGAATGCGGATGACAAGCGGCTCGAAGAATGCCGTGAGGTCGGAGGCGAGAATATCGAAAATATCGCGGCTGACGACGAGCACGTCGCGCCCGTCGGGGGCGAGCAGGTAGAGGCGGTTGCCCACCTGCGTCGCTTCGCCTACCGGAATCTCCCATGTTTCCGCGCCCCGCACGACGCGGATGACCGCTTTGGCGGGGTCGAGTCCGTACTGCCGGAGCGCGTCTTCCTCCGGGCCGCCGATCTGGCTAACGGGGAAGCGGGTTTCCCAGCGCAGGTGCGCGAGCTGCTGCAACAGCCGTTCCATGGCAAAGGCATTGGCTCTCCAAGCAAGAGGGGATTCAACGGACCAGTCGCCGCTACCGCGCGTGAAGATCCAGTCGCGGTCGAGGGCCGGTCCCGCAACCTCGATGCGGTCCGCGCTGCCGACGAGGCCCGCCGGGAGAACGAGCCGCGCGGCTTCCTCGAATGTCGCTCGGCCCGGATCCATGCGGATAAAGAAGATGAATCCCAACGCGACAAGGTTGAGGACAAGGAGGACGAAGGTGAGGCGGAAACGCATGCTTTTGGTGTCTAAAACCTCCGCAGCCAGTAAACGGCGATGCCGAAAAGGGCGAGGGTGCCGGGAACGGCGAGGAAGGTCCAGCCAATCTGTCTCAGTTCTGATTGACTGGCGGTGAGGCTGTAGCGTTCGATCGGGCGCGGGGGGATGGCGAGGAGCCGGTCGCGGTCGAGGGTCCAGTTGACGGCGCTGAAAAAGAGCCGGAAATTGCCGATGCCGGTGATGCGGCGATTGGTGAAGAAGTCGCCGCCGCCGAAGACCACGAGCTTGCCGCCTGGGATTTCAATGCCGAGCTGGGCCGACGCGCGGCGCTCCGCCGCGGCGGCCACGCTAACCGGCCCGCGCAGGTCGGTGGCCGGATCAAAGGAGGGTGTCGCCGCGCTGTCGTAGGCGGTCTCCGCCCAGCTCTGCCCGGAACTGGCCATCAGCTCGGTCACGTGGAGGCGCTCATCGAGGGGCGCGCCGGGATCGCGCCGCGCCGGGCGGGTCAGTCCGGCCACGACCGGAGTCTCGTTGTCGATGAGCACCTGCGTGACGGGATGCTCGGCGAACTGCCGCAGCAGGTAGCTGCCGGTCCCTTCGAGGTAGTCGGAACCCCGCTCGAGGACGAGTTTGTCGTCGAGGAGGATGCCCCAGTCGTAGAGCAGATCGTCGAGCCCGTGGTGCAGCCCCGGCCCGAGCATGGCGATCATGCGTCCGGAGCGTTCGTAGAGGTAGTTGCGGAGTTTTTCCGCGTCTCTCGCCATGAAACGGCCCTGCGGCGCGGCCACGACGACCAACTCGGCGTCGTCCGGCACTTCCCGGGCGCGCGCGAGGTCGAGCGTTTCGACGTCGTAGTTGCGTGTGCGCAGTTCTTCCGCGAGGAGCGAGAGACCCCGCGCGGCGCTGACGTCGTCGAGGCGCAGTTCGCCGTGCCCGGTGGTGAAGTAGATGCGCGGGCGCCGGTCGGTCGTCACTTCAAGGATGGCGGAGGTTAGGGCCTGTTCCCCGCGGAAGGCGGTCGGCTGGCCGTCGCGGAACTCGAGGATCGCGTCGGGGGGGACGATCCGGCGCCGTTCCGTCGTCTCGGGGTCGCCCGCGAGGACAAGAATGGAGTGCGGTTGGTCGAAATCATAGCGCCGCGCGAGAGTGCGCGCGCGGGCGAGGTCTTTGTAGATGTCCACGTGTTCCGTCACGATGCGCGCGCCCGGCGCGTTGCTCCGCGCCGCGAAACCATACTCCTTGACGAGGCGGGAGACGTAGCGGTGGAGGATGCGCTCGTCCTCGCTCGGCGAGTTTTCCATGGTGGTATGGATAATGCGCACGCTCTCGTTCAACTCGCCGATATAGGCGAGCGTCTCCGCCGAGAGGGATTGGGCGCGCCGGCCCGTGAGGTCCGTGCGGTCGTAGACATGGACGGCCACGTAGTTGACGGCGGCAGCCAGCGACAGCGCGAGCACGATTTGCGCGGCGCGGTTGGCGCGTTTGATGAAATTGGCGTACTGGAACTTCTCCAACATGGTGGTTCAGGCGCGGCTTTCCACGACAAGGGTGGAGAGCGCGAGGACGAGGACAGTGCCGCTCAGGTAGTAAACGACGGGACGCGTGTCGATGACGCCACGGGTGAAGTCTTCAAAGTGCTCGAAGATCTGGATGTAGCCGAGGCCTTCGTCGCTCAGGAGCGGAAGTGCCTCCACGTTGGAGCCCACGGCCTTGACCGCAAGCACGCCCACGATGAGCAGGAAGATGACGCTGAAACTGAGCATTCCGGCGACCAACTGGCTGCGCGTCAGACTGCTGCTGAAAATGCCCACCGCGACGAAAAGCGTCCCGGTGAGGCACACGAAGGCGTAGCCGCCGAAGAGCGGGCCGGGTTCGAGCAGGACGTGCCCGGCGGTCTCCTGCCCGAGGATGGTGACAGCGATGAGCGGATAGGCCCCCGCGCATGCCCACAGCACAATGTAAAAGGTGTATGCCGCGAGAAACTTGCTCGTCACGACTTCCGCCGCCGTGACGGGCGTGGTCATGAGCGTTTGCAGGGTGCCGAGGCGCCTTTCTTCCGCGATGCTCCGCATCGTGAGCATGGGTACGATGAGCAGCACGGGGATCCAGAACGTGGAGAAGAACAACTCGGAGGGCGGGGTCTCCTGCTCGCGCACCGCCGTCTCGATGACGACGTAGAAATAGAAAAAGCCCATGATGAAGAGCGCGAGTACGCCGGCGACGTAGGTCGACGGCGCGACAAGCAGAACCCGCAGCTCGTGGCGGAAGAGGGTAGGCAGGTGCTTCATCGGGTTTTGGCGGGAGCGGCGTGGGGGCGGCCGTTGGCTTCGTCGGCGGTCTCGATTTCCCAACTGCGTTGCGTGGCGGCGAGGAAGATGTCTTCGAGGCGCGGGTTTACCCGCTCGAAGGCGCGAACGCGCAGGCTCGGGGCGGTGTGCAGACGGGCGAGAAGGGGCTCGGAAAGGTTCGCGCGCGCGGGCGTTTCCAACTCGAAGGTAACGAATCCGTCCGCCGGATCGGTGCGCCGGGAGACGATCTGCACATCCGGCGAAACGGCTTCGATCTCCGTGCGCACGTCGCTTTCGCTGCCGAGAATTTCGGCCCGGTAGCGGGTGTTGCGGATGAATTCGTCGCGCAGGGCGGCATGGGTGCCTTCCGCCACAAGCCGCCCGTGGCTGAGGATGAGCACGCGGTCGCACGACATCTCCACCTCGGCGAGTATGTGACTGGAGAGGATCATCGTCGTGCGCTCGCGCAGACGGTCGATGAGCTTGCGCATGAGGATGATCTGGTGCGGGTCGAGGCCGATTGTCGGCTCGTCGAGAATCGTTACGTCGGGGTGCCCGAGGATCGCGTCGGCGATGCCCACGCGTTGCCGGAAGCCCTTCGAAAGGGCGCCGATGATCTTGCGCGCGGCTTTTCGGTGCAAGTCGCAGAGTTCCATGGCTTCGCCCACGCGGCGGCGGATCTCCCGGCGCGGCACCTCTTTCAGCCGCGCGCGGAACCGCAGGTATTCCGCCACGCGCATATCCTCGGGGAGCGGATTATGCTCCGGCATGTAGCCGATGTTGCGCTTCGCCGCCGCTGGGTCGCGCGCGACGGCGTGGCCCGCCACGTAGGCTTCACCTGATGTCGCGGGCAGCAGACCGGCGAGGATCCGCATGGTCGTTGTCTTTCCCGCGCCGTTCGGACCGAGAAACCCCACGACCTCTCCCTTTGAAACGGAAAAGCTCAGGTCTTTGATCGCAGTCTGGCTCCCGTAGTTTTTCGAGAGAGACCGTGCTTCAATACTGGAGGTCGTGCTGGCCACGTGCATACTTTGAATATACCGATGCAATCGCCGTAGCCAGCCGTGTCAAAAGAGAACGCTGCCCGTCCCGAGGCTCACTTCGCCCGAATTGACCGCCGTACGCCGGCCGTCCGGCGTCTCGAGGATGAGATTGCCGTCCGTGTCGATGCCGTGCGCCGTGCCGCGGATCGGTTCGCTGCCGCGGTTGGCCGTCACTTCGCGCCCGTTGAGTGCGTCGTAGGCAAGCCATTCTTCGGCGAAACCCGGCTTGCGCGGGTTTTCAAGATAGGCGGCGTATTCGCCCGCGACGACTGGAATGAGTTCGGCGGCAAGGCGGTTCAGGCGGATGGAGGAGGGCGCGTATTGTCCAAGACGGGCGGCGTGCGCCGCTACTTCGGCAGGCCAGCCGTCCGTGCTGCCGAGAACGTTGATCCCGATCCCGAAGACGAGGTCGCGCATCCGGTCGGCGTCCACGCGCGCTTCCGTGAGCATGCCCGCGACCTTTTTTCCTTCGATGATAAGGTCATTGGGCCACTTTACTTTCACCGGAATGGCGTAGGCTTGGTTTAGGAAGCGGCACACGGCGAGACCGAGACGCAGCGTGATCGACTGCATCCGCCCCGGACTGCGGCGCGGCCGGAATGCGAAGCTCATGTAGAGGTTGCCCTGCGGCGGGCTGTGCCACTTCCGCCCGAGGCGGCCGCGGCCGCGCGTTTGCGCCCCCGCGATGACCACGAAGGGCGTCTCCGTCGCATCGGCGAGGAGCCGCTCGGCCTCGCTGTTGGTGCTGTCAATCTCCGGCAGCACGAAGACGCCTGTTCCGTTCGCTCCGGCGATGTCGAGGTAGGCGAGCACAAGCGACTCGCACAGACAGGCGGGCTCCTCCGTCAGACGGTACCCGCGGTGACGCACGGCTTCAAAGGTGAAGCCTGTCTCCCGCATTTTCTCAAGGCGGGACCATACCCCCACCCGCGACATGCCGAGATCTTTGGCGAGATCGCTGCCTGAGACAAAGGAGTCTCCGGCTTGCAGAAGGGTTTTCAGGATGGTGACGTCTGGTAAGAGCATGGGGTTGTGCTTTAGGGGGCCGCTCGCGGCTTGATTCCGGAAATGTGGAAAAGATGGCCGCAAAATGCAACACTGTTTTACAAAACCGTAACAATCTTTCCTCGCCGCAGCCCCGGCGGGCTTCCGCTGCAAAATCCTCGCGGAATTTCTTGCGTCGGGTCGGCGCATGTGTAGGGCTATCCGTTTTTCGCGAACGCAAAACCGCACTGCGCGGGGCGTCTACGCTGTTTCCAAAACCACTGAACCATCAAATAGAATGAAGAAAAGCCGACGGGCGCCGCAGTCGGTTTGTCTCCTCCCGGAAGGGGAGATTGGCGCCGCGCAATCCAATGAATATCACCATTAAAGACCTCCTCGACGCCGGTGTGCATTTCGGCCACCAGGTCCGCCGCTTCAACCCGAAGTCGAAGAAATTCGTCTTCGACAACCGCAATGGCATCAGTGTCATCGACCTCGAGAAGACCTTCGCGCGCCTCGAGGCGGCCACGCAGTTTATCGAGGAGACCGTCGCCTCCGGCAAAGACGTGCTCTTTGTCGGCACGAAAAAGCAGGCCAAAGAGGTCCTCCGCGAGGCGGCCACGAGCTGCAATATGCCTTTCGCGGCTGAGCGCTGGCTCGGCGGCACCCTCACCAATTGGGTCACGGTCAAGCGCTCCAAAGATAAGTTCAAGCGTTACCTCCGCATGGAGTCGGAAGGGGAATTCGAGAAGATGCACAACAAGGAGGTTGCCGCCATCCGCCGTGAGATGAGCCGCATGCGCCGCAATTTCGAAGGCATCGTCGATGTCGAGGAGATGCCCGGTGCGATCTTCGTCATCGATACGCGCAACGAGGAAATCGCCGTCGAAGAAGGCCGCCGCCTCCGCATCCCCATCGTCGCCCTCGTCGACACCAACAGCGACCCTTCTCTCGTCGATTACCCGATACCGGGCAATGACGACTCCATCAAATCCATCCGCATCATCGTCGAGGCCGTCCTCGATGCCGTGCAGGCCGGCCTTGCGCGGCGGTCCGCGCCGGACTCCGCGCCGACCCGCACCCTCACCCCCGTCGTCAGCGCTCCTGTCACGGAAGAGCAGGTTCCCGTCACTTATCCGTCCCGCAAAGACGAGGACAACTCCGTGCCCGAAACCTTCAGCAGCGACGACTAAGCGTACTCCGCACGAACTTTTCCGGTTAAAAACTTTCTTACTATGAGCCAAATCACCGCACAAATGGTGCAAGCCCTCCGTGCCAAGACCGGCGCCGGGCTTATGGACTGCAAACGGGCCCTCGTCGACGCCAACGGCAGCGAAGAGGAAGCCATCACCGCCCTCCGAAAGAAGGGGATCGCCAGTGCCGCCAAAAAGGCCGACCGCGCGGCCGGCGACGGCCTCGTCGAGTCCTACATCCACATGGGAGGCAAGGTGGGCGTCCTCATCGAAATCAACTGCGAAACCGATTTCGTCGCCAAGACCGATGATTTCAAAAGTCTCGCCCGCGATATCGCCATGCACATCGCGGCTTCCAGCCCGGTCTGTGTCTCGCGCGAGGACGTCCCCGCCGAAATCCTCGACAAAGAGCGCGAGATCGCCGCTTCCCAAGCCGGCGACAAGCCGCCGCAGATCGTGCAGAAGATCGTCGACGGCAAGCTCGAAAAGGTCTATCAGGAAATGGTCCTCCTCGAGCAGTCGTTCGTGAAGAACGCCGACCAGACCGTCGGCGACCTTATTAAGGAGAAAATCGCCGCTCTCGGCGAGAATATCGTCGTCCGGCGATTCTCCCGCTTCCAGATCGGCGCCTGAGTTCCTTTCCCTCCCCACCACAACGGTCCGGCTCCCGCTGGACCGTTTTTTCCAGCGCAACTAATTTAATTCAGATTTAAAAATGGGGAATTTCTTTACTCAGCTTTAAATATAGGAATCCCGCAACAAATATATTTCTGATTTTAAAATGTATATATTTTAGCTGTGGATTAAGTATTTCGGTATGAGATGGATAGGGGGCGGGTTCATGGGGGGCGGACGGCGAGACAACCGCGGGAACGGGGCATACGGTGAGGGTCTCTGCCAGCGTTGGGATTTGGGCTCCGGGTGTAGTTGTTCTACCGCCCGGACTGGCATCTGTTGTGGTTCAGGCGCCGCTTTTCTGCACCTCGGGCAAGGAGGCGGCGAGGAAGGCGCCGCCGAGGCCGAGGGCGCTAAGGGTGAGGATAGCGCCGACGGGGCTCCATGCGGCGAGGAGTGAGGTGAGAAGACCGGTGAAGAGGAGGATGACGCCGATGAGCGTGTTGCTTACGGCGACGTAGGCGGTTCGTTTATTGCCGCTTCCGAGGTCGACGAGGTAGGTCTTGCGGCCGAGGCGAACGCCGGCGTGGGCGATGCCGAGAACGCCGAAGAGGAAGGGGTACCATGCGGTAGCCGCGGCAAGCGTTTCGAGATAGTGATAACTGAGAGCGGCGGTCGCCGCGACGGTGGCGGTGAGGACGGCGGCGGCCTGCATGACGCGGCGGCTCGAACGGTCGGCGAAGCTGCCCCAGAGGGGTGCGCTGAGGCTGGAGGCGATGCCATTGGCGAGAATGAAGAGCGCGAGCATCCGCATGGAGTCGCCGTGGGTTTCGCGGCTTAGGACGATGAAGAAGGGCGCGGTAAGCGCGGAACAGAGGAGCAGCGAGCGGACGATGACGAAGCGGCGGAAAGGCTTGTCGTCGCGGAGTAGGGTGATCTGCCCGAAGGCCTCGCGCAGTCCGCTTTTGCCGCCGTCGGTTTCTCCGGGAAACTCGCGGATGGCGGTAAAGAGGCCTGCTCCCGCGACCCACAGCACGGCGGCGATGCCGAGTAGGCCGGCGTAGAGACGGGCCGAACCTTCGCCGGAGAGAAAGTAGAGGAGGAGGCTCACGCCGACGACAAGGACGCCGGCGACGGCTTCGGTCCAGCCGCTGAGGTGGCCGCGGCGTCTTTTCGGGATGGTTTTGCCGAGGACGTCCTTGGAGGCGACGGAGGCGAGCCCCCTGCAGAGGCTGAAGGCGGCGAGGGCGGCGAGAAGGGCGATGCCGCCGGGCCGGCCTTCGAGAGTGAGGACGGCGAGCGCCATGAGGGCGAGCGACGCGGCCTGGCCGAGGCTGCCGAGGATCCAGAAGGTCTTGCGTATGGATTGGCGCCGTACCCAAACGGCAATGCCGAGCTGCGGCAGAAGCGAGCCGGATTCACGCACCGGCACGAGCATACCGACAAGGGCGACCGGCGCTCCCATGGCCCCGAGTGCCCAAGGCAGGGTGGTCTTGGCGTTGGCGATGGCATCGCCCACTTTGGTGCAGGCGTTGGCGGCGAGGTAGGCGAAGAAGTTGCCCGGAACTTCGCGGCAGGCTTTGTCGGAGATATCCCGGCAGACGCGCGCATCCTCCTCGTTGGCGATCCATGCGTAGATGTTTTCGAGTGGCGTGCGGGGCGGTTTGGAGGCGGACTTCGGCATTTTGCGTGGAGCGGGGTATTCGCGCCGGTGTCGGTGTCAATTGTAGCTGCCGATCGATCCAGGCAGCGGGCGTGCGGCGGCGGCGGGCCGCGGTGCTTCCCGCGCGGGTCCGATGGTATGCCAGAGCGAGCGGGCGCGTTCGTCGAGGGCATGGTGACAGGCTTCGACGGCGGCTTGGCGGTGGCGGAGGTTCTCGTTGGCGATCGCGGCAAGGTCGGCGAAGTTGTAGAGGTAGACGTTCTGCAGGTCGCCCGACCCCGCCTCAATGTCGCGCGGCACCGCGAGGTCGATGAGGAAGAGGGGGCGCGCCGGACGCCGCCGTATTGCCGCGGCGACGGCGTCTTTGCCGATGAGGACGTGCTGTGCGGAGGTCGCGCAGATGACGATGTCCCAGTCCGGCAGCGTCTGCGGCCACTCCGCGAAGGGGACAATGCGGCCGCCGGTTTCTTCGGCGAGGGCCCGTGCGCGATCCTCTGTGCGCCCGGCGATGGCCATGGCACGGACACCGCGGCTGGCAAACGCCTTGGCGACGTCGCGGCCGACTTCTCCTGAGCCGATAACGAGTGTTTTCGAGGGGGCGAGGTCGCCGAAGATTCGCTGCGCCAGTTCGACGGCCACATTGCCGATACTCACCTGGCCTTCGCAGATACCGGTGTGCGTGCGCGCCCATTTGGCGGCCTGAAAGGTTTTTTGGAAGACGCGGTGCAACGGCTTGTTGAGGAGCTTGCGCTCTTCCGCCTGACGGTAGGACGCCTTCACTTGGCCAAGGATTTCGGTTTCGCCGACCATCTGGGAATCGAGCCCGGCGGCGACGCGGTAAAGGTGGCGCAGCGCGTCGAGGCCGGTGGCCCCGTAGCTGACCTCCCGCAGTGGTTCGACGGGATATGTGGTTACGACGGAGAGAAGAGACTCGAGTTGCGTCATCGCCGTATCAGCGGACGTGGTGACGGTGGCGTAGATTTCGACGCGGTTGCAGGTGCCGAGGACGACCGCTCCGACGACTCCTTCGGTCCGCGCGAGGCGGTCGTAGAGGTCTTCGAGTTGCCCTGCCGAGAGCGAGAGCGCTTCGCGTACGGCGAGACTGGCACTGGCGTGGTTGACGCCGACGAGCACTATGGCGGGAGGGGGTTCCGGCATAAGAGCGTGGTGGATTCAGGAGTCGCCGGGAGAGCGGACCGGCGCGGCTTGCGCGGCGGGCGGCGGCTCCGGCGAATTGTCTTTGCGGCTGGCCTCGACCGACCAGAGCGTGACGAGGGCAAAGAGGAAGAGAACGGCGTTCACCCATGCAAGGCGTCTGCCGAAAAGCGACTGGCGCATACGCAGGACGAGGACGATGCCGTAGGCGATCCAGAGGAGAACGGTGGAAAGAAGTTTTGTGGGAAAGACGGCCGCCGGATGCGCGAAGACATGGATGAACGCGATGCACAGTGCGGTCGTGAAAACGGCGAAGCCCACAGCGAGAAGCCGCAGGTTGATCGCCTCGAGCTGGACGACGGAGGGAAGGAACCGCAGGCGGGAGGGCCAGAGCTTCTTCTTCAGGCTGTAATTTTGCAGAAGAAAGAGAACCGAGGTGGCGGCGAGGAGTCCGAAGATGCCGTAGCTGAGAAACGCAAGGGCGGCATGGATTTCCACCCATACGTTGCCCCCGAAAAGATTTGTGCGGCGGGTCGCGTCCCACGCGGGAACGGCGGCCGACGTAAGCGCGAGGACCGCGGCGAGGGTGGCGGAGACGGCTCCAAGGATCGTGACGCGGTAGACGGCGCCGGTGAAGACGTAGACGAGAATGACGGACCAACTAATGAATTGCAGCACCTCGAAGGTGTTGCCGATGGGGCAGCCCCCGACAGAAACGCCGCGCAGGTGCAGCCCTGTCGACTGGATGCCGAAGCCTATAAGGACGAGCCCGAAGACCACTTGGTGCGGCGGAGGCTGCCGCCGTGCGAGCGAGGCGAGGGTGAGGGCGGCGGCGCAGGTATAGACGAGCGCCCCGATGACCATGAGGAGGCGGTCCGGTTCCATCACACGGTGAGGACGGGTTTGCGCGCCGGATGCTTCCGCCAAGTCTCGATACGCCCGGCAAGCATGTTGATCCAGCGCGGGCGCTCGTTCATGCAGGGAATGAGTTCGAAGTGCCCGCCGCCCGCCTCCTCGAAGATCTCTTTGCCCTCTTCGGCGATTTCCTCGAGTGTTTCGAGACAGTCGCTGACGAAGGCTGGGCAGATCACCTTGACCGAACCGACCCCGGCTTCGCCCCATTGCTTGAGGGTTTCGTCGGTGTAGGGCCGCAGCCACGGATCGCGCCCGAGGCGGCTCTGGAAGGAGACGAACGCTTTTTCCGGCGGAATACCGCTCTTTGCGAGGAAGGCGTCGACGGTGACAAGGCACTGGTGGCGGTAGCAGGTGGCGTGCGCCGGATTCGGACTGCGGCAGCAGTCGTGTGTGCACAGGCAATGCGCGTGTGAGGGATCACTGAGGCGGAGGTGGCGTTCCGGGATGCCGTGGAAGCTGAAGAGTAGGCGGTCGTAGTCCGCGTCTTCGAGGTGCGCGCGCGCGCTTTCCCAGAGTGCGTCGACGTAGTCGCTGTCCTTGTAGAAAGGCTGGAGGAACTCGATATCGAGTTCGGGGCGGAGGTCGTTGACGACCTCCATCACCTTCACGACAACGGTCTCATAGCTCGACATGGCGTAGTGCGGGTAGAGCGGAAGGACGAAGAGTCGCTGCACACCGGAGTCAAGGAGCGATTTCAAGACATCCGGGATGGAGGGCGAGCCGTAGCGCATGGCCAGTTCGACGGGAATCTCCGTCCGCTCGCGCAGGAGGTCGCGCTGCCGGTAGCTCGTGACCATGAGGGGCGAACCTTTGTCCGTCCAGATGCTCGCGTAGGCCTCGGCTGACTTTTTCGGGCGGGTGTTGAGGATGATGCCGGGAACGATGACTTTGCGCACCCAGGCGACATCGATCACCCGCTCGTCGCCGAGAAATTCCGCGAGGTAGCGTCGCACGTCGCGCACTTCGGTGGAATCGGGCGAGCCGAGGTTGATGAGCAGAGCGGCTTCTTTTGACATGGGCGTAAGCTTTCTCCGCTTTACCGCCGCGTCAACTGCCATTGGGGGCCGGAAAGCCGTGCCCGTCGGCGGCAAGGGGCACGCGCACAAGCATAAGAGTGCCGCCCGGACCGCTCTCACCCACTTCGATGTCGCCGCCGTGACTCTTGAGGATGCGTTTGACGATGGCGAGCCCGAGCCCCGTGCCTTTGCCGCGGCCCGTGAGGAACGAGTCGAAGATTTTGCCGCGCATCTCCTCGGGAATGCCCGGGCCGGTGTCGCGCAGGGAGAGCACGGCGGCGGGGGCGGAACCGCCGGTGGCCTCGAGCCCGGCCTCGATGCGCCCGCCGTCCGGCATAGCCTGCATGGCATTGATAATGAGGTTGAGGATCGCCTGCTGGATCTGGCCCTTGCTCACCTCGACGGTAAAGGCGCGGTCCGGCGGAATGTCCACAGTGAGGTCGATTCGGCTCTGCTGGAGTTTGAGGCGGACGAGGTGAAAGGTGTCTTCCACGAGAGAGCGCAGGTCGCAGCGCATGCGCATGTCCTCGCGCGACTTTCCGAAGCTGAGGACGCGCGAGACGATGCCTTCCAGTTGGTCGAGCTTTTCACCGATGATTGCGACGTCTTTCGCGCGCATGTCGTCCGCCGCGAAATCGAGCCCGAGGCTTTCGAAGAGGAGGCGGATAACGGTGAGGGGGTTGCGGATTTCATGCGCGATCTCGGCGGAGAGGAGACCGAGGGTAGTGAGGCGTTCGTTTTGGCGCAGCGTTTCCTCTGTCTTGAATATGCGACTGTAGAGGCGCGCGTTTTGGATGGCAACGGCCCCGAGTCCGGCGATGGTCTGGAAAATGCGGCGTTCCTCGTTGTTGAAGCGGTGGTGGCGGTCGGTGTAGGCGTTCAGCACACCAATGACTTTATTTTCGTAGACGACCGGGCAGGAGAGCATGGAAACGAGGTTTTCGCGTTGGGTGAGACGCACGAAGTGGTGCTCCTCCGTACGCGGCAGGTCGTGCACCTCGATGATCTTGTTGCGCTGGATCACCGTGCCGATGGCGCTCTCGGTAAGCTCGAGTTGCTCGCGGTTTTCGTCGAGCGGCGCCCCCGCGAGCGCGCGGAGGACGATGCGTTCCTCGTTGTCGTCGAGTAGAAAGACAGCGCAGAGACGGCAGCGCATAAGGGCGCGGGCTTCTTCCGTGATGCTGCTGAGCAGTTTGTCCACTTCCCGCTTTTTTACGATGGATTGGGCTGTCTTGATGAGTGACTCGAGTTGGTCTGCCTTTTCCTTGAGCTTCTGGATGAGCCAAATGCGGTTTACGACGCGGCTCGCCTCGTTGGTGAGAAGCGTGAGGGCTTTGAGGTCGTTCTCCGAGAAGGCATCGGCCTTTTCGCTGTCGACGTTGACGACCCCCGCGATGTTGCCCGCGCCGCCGATCATGGGCACGGCCATCTCTGAGCGGATTTCGGGCTTCACCGGGATGTAGCGCGGGTCTTTCGACACGTCGGGGACCACGAGGGAGCGCCCGTGCAGCGCCACCCATCCGGTCACGCCCTGGCCGAGGCGCAGTTGCATCTCCTTCGAGTGGTCGGGGAAACCGCGGAACACCTCGATCTCCAGTAAGTTGGTGTCGGGGTTGAGTAGCTCGATGGCGGCACTCTGCGCGGGCAGGATGCGCATGATCTCGTCGATGATGATCTCGAGCGCCTCGCGCGGATCCTCCGTGTCGCTCACCAGGCTGCTGATGCGGTAGAGTGAGTCCACCACAAGCCGGTCTTCGTTATTTCCCGCATCCATTTCCAGCCGTGTTATAGCGGATTGTGTGCCGCGCCAACGGGAAAGTACGGCGGCGGACCGAAAAAATCTGGATTTCTGCATCCGCTGCCTTCGCGTTTGCGTATTCGAGGGGGAGTATATATTGTTTATGCGTCGTCAGCCCCGGACGAATTCCATACGGAGGACCGCTATGCTCTCTTTGTTATATTCCAAACCCCGGAAGGCGCGGTTTCTTGCCGCGGCGGTAAGTTTTTCCCTTTCCGCCACAGTGCCGGTTTTCAGCGGGAGTTCCTTTGATGCCGCTGGTGCGAACAATCGTTTCGCGTGGAAGGCGCTCGCCGCTCTGCAAAGCGAAAACCCGAACGAGGATCTGGTTTTTTCGCCCTACAGCATTCATCTGGCGATGGGCATGGCCTACGCCGGCGCGCGTGGGGAGACTGCTGCGGAGATGGAGGCGGTGCTGGGCTACGCCGGAGAGGAGACCACCCATTCCGGGCTCGCCGCACTGGCTGCCGCCGTCCTCGCCGCTGTGGAAGACGACCGCGCCGAGGCGGGCATTGCCAACCGTGTGTGGGCCGACGAGCATTGGCCGCTTGAGCAGGATTACATCGACCTCCTCGCCGCGCACTACGGCAGCGGGGTGGAGCGCGACGATTTTACTTCCGCCGAAAGCCGCGAACGTATCCGCAATGTGATCAATGAGTGGGTCGAAGGAGAAACCTTCGAGCGCATCCCCGAGCTGATTCCCGATGACGCGTTCACGGATCTAACGAGATGGGTGTTGGTCAATGCCCTTGCCTTCCGCGCTCCGTTTGAGTATCCTTTCGACCCCGAAATGACCTATACGCGGAGCTTCAACGTGTCGGCGGAGGAGACCGTGGACGTTCGCATGATGCAGCAGGACGGAGTGTATCCATACGTGCAGAACGAGTGGGTGCAGGCTGTGGCGCTCCCGCTCGCGGGAGGATCGTTTTCGTTTGTCGTACTATTGCCCCGTGAAGGGTTGTCGCCCGCCGAGGTTGTTGCGGCCATGGAAAGCGGGGCCTTCCCCCTTGATCAGACGGTGCCCGGCGACGGGTCAAGCGGCACGCGGATCCACTTGCACCTGCCGCGTTTTCAAGTGAAGTGGGACGAAGAACTGAAGGACCTCTTCACGTCGCTCGGGGTCAGCGCTGCGTTTTTGCCCGGGCAGTCCGACTTATCCGGCATGGCCCCGGTGTCCGACAACTACATCCACCGCGTCGACCACAGCGCTTTCCTGCAATGTGTCGAGGGCGGTATCGAGGCCGCCGCCGCCACCGCTGTCATCGGCGGGCCGACAAGCATGCCGCCGGTCGTGACGTTCGACCGTCCCTTTGTCTTCGCCCTGCGCGAAGATTCGACCGGAGCGATCCTCTTTGCCGGCCAAGTGGTGCGCCCCAAGGATCCGCCCGACGACGCCCCCGGTTGGCGCGAACGCACGGAGCGCGCACTCGGCGGGCCGCTCAAGCCGGTGGGGGCGGGATCGTGGCATGATTCGCCGTTCGGACGTATAGATCCGACGCGGTATCCATGGGTCACGCACGAGGTTCTCGGCTGGGGCCAGCTCGTCGGCAGCGAAGGACGCCTGTGGTTCTGGCACGCGGGTGGACTCGGCTGGATGTGGACCGACTTGAACGGAGCGTATCCGGTTTTTCATGTGCACGGCCGGGCTGAGCCGTGGGTTTATCTCGACAGAGACGCCCCCGGTGGCGCGGCACTTTGGGACTTTGTGAACGGGTCGTATATTCCCATTGAATAGAAACGCCCCGGGCGCTACGCCGCCGAAAACACTCCGAAGCGTATCCATGCGATCCGGCCGTGGAACGGCGAAATACCGTTGAGGCGCCGCCCGACCGAGGTTTGGCCCGGACCGAGTGCGCCCGACCCGGCACCCGCGCGGAGTTCTTCGGTGCCGTTGCATACCTGCGCGAGTTCTTTGCCCGTGTACTCGAGGCGCAGTGTCGCCCAGTGTCCGAACGGGTGGAGGTGTTCGGGATCGTTGAGAAAGCATTCGCGCCCGCCGGTGCACAGGAAGACATCCCCGTACCAACCGCGCGGTGTGGAACGCAGTTCAAGCAGGGCGCGGTCCGCCGAGTTGTCGCACTGAATGTGCAGAAACCGTTGCTCCTCCGGACCATCCGCCATGGGCCGAACACGCGCTTCGATGAAAAACGCGGGCAGTCCCGCAACCGGATTTCCCGGTAGAACTAAAGCGTCGCCGCTGCCGCCGAAGGCGATACACGGCCCTTCCGCGGGATCGTGTGCAAGCGACGGGGCTCCGTGCCACTGCACGGCCCGTGCATGGAGCGTGGCCGGATTGTCAAACCGCCAAAACGTGGTCTTGGTCTTCATGGGGATTAGAGGGCTGAAGCTACCGGCGGGACGCAAGTTGTCGATCCCGGAAAAGCGGGGAGTGCGGTGGCTTGACGCCACGGGGGCACGGCGGCTTTCTTCTCCCGCATGGCAAACATCGCTTTTGTGCAGCACCGCCTCGGGCGGACGGATGGCGTCTCTCTCGAAGTCGACAAGTGGCGGGCCATCCTCGAACGGATGGGACACACGGTGCATTACCTTGCGGGCAACAATGACGTTCCGGGCGGCTGCTGCATTCCGGAGCTGTATCCGATGCATCCGGTGACGAACCGCGTTCTCATGAATGCCACGCGGGAACTGAAGGACTACCCGGACGGCGCCGCTCTGCTGCGGGAGACGCGCGAGCACGCCGGCCGCATCAAGCCGCGGATGCTTTCCTTTCTGCGGGAGAAGGAGATCGACCTTGTTTTTCCCAATAACCTTGCGTCCGTCGGATACAACCTCCCCGGTATGCTCGCGCTCTATGAGGCCCTCGACGAGAGCGGCGTGGCGGCGGTATGCCACAACCACGACTTTTGGTGGGAGGATAGCGGCGAGGTATACCCGACGTGTCCGGAGGTGGTGGAGTTCTATGAACGGTATGCGCCGCCTGTGCTCCCCAACGTCCGCCATTGCGTTATCAACCGCATTGCGCAGGCAGAACTCAAACGCCGCAAGGGGGTGGACGCGCGGGTGGTCCCCAACGTATTTGATTTCAGGCAGCCTTTGTGGAGGGCAGACGAATACAACGCAGACTTCCGTGAGGCGGTCGGGCTTGGTCCCAATGATCTGTTCTTTCTTCAGGCCACCCGCGTGCTCGACCGCAAGGGGATCGAACTTGCCGTCGATCTGATCGCCGAGTT
The DNA here is from genome assembly GCA_020831525.1 of Opitutales bacterium. GTDB lineage: Bacteria > Verrucomicrobiota > Verrucomicrobiia > Opitutales > Oceanipulchritudinaceae > SLLG01. Next base: position 7,241 of record JAFIGH010000023.1, on the reverse strand, counting down.
GCAGAAACCCGCCAACCGCCGCCGCCTCGAAGCCGCTCCGCTCTATGACGACCGCCGTTTCGGCCCGGACGACCGCATTGTCCTCGTCTGCGCGGGATACGTCGAGACCATCGGATTGAGTGGTTCCTACGCCTCCAATCTCGAGGAAAAGGCGAAGGATCTCGGCGTGGAAATCATCTGGTGCGCCGACCGCGTCAAACACAGCCGTGGGACGGAAGGCGGCCGGAAAATCTACTCGCTCTGGGACAGCTATGTTTCGGCGGATTTTGTTACCTATCCCAGCTACTGGGAAGGGTGGGGCAATCAGCTCATTGAGGCGGTTTACGCCAAGCTGCCCGTCGTTCTCTTCGAGTATCCGGTTTACGTCTCCGATCTGCGCGCGGCTGGATTTGACGTTGTCTCCCTGGGTATGAAGCTGGGTCCCCGCGATGCACGCGGGCTTGTCTCCGTTCCCCCGGAGTGCCTCGCGGCGGCCGCCGACGGCGTCATCCGTTTCCTCCACGATGCCGCGGCGCGGGAGAAAGCCGTGGAACATAACTTCGCGGCGGCGCGGGAGCGTTATTCCTATGAGGCGCTTGAAGCCATTCTGCGCGACATCCTCACGGAGTCGCTGTAGCACGCCTGCATGAAAAGATGCCTCGCGGAAGCGCGCGCTTCATACAGGCCGCGAAACATCTTTGGTGCGCCTGCAATGCCTGTTTTTGGCGTGCGCCATTGGCCTTCGGCTTCGGATCCCGACTACGCTTGCTTTCGCTTGCGGAACCGCGTAGAACCGCCAGCGGAATGCTGGGGAATGGATTCACCTCTCCTTCAGCGGCTGTAATGGTAACCTTTAGCAGAAGTTGTCGGGATGCGTCTGGTTGTATTGAAAGAGCTGGATAATGAAGCGCGGGTGGCGCTAACGCCTGCCGTGGCGGCGAAGCTCGTCGGACTCGGCGTGGAAACATCGGTCGAGGCCGGCCTTGGCGCGGCGGCCGATTATCCGGACGCCGCTTACGCGGATGCCGGGGCGCTCGTGGGCGGAGATCGCGGGGATCTTCTCGCTAGGGCCGATATAGTCTGGCGGGTGCGCAAGCCGCCCCCGGGGGAAGTCGACCGCATGAAAAGGGGTGCCGTGCATGTCAGCTTCTTCGACCCGTTTCTTGAGAAGGACATGCTCCGGGCCTTTGCGGAGGCAGGTATCAGCGCTGTTTCCATGGAGATGATGCCGCGTACGACCCTCGCGCAAAAGATGGACGCGCTTTCCTCGCAGGCGAATCTCGCGGGCTACGCCGCAGTCATCAAGGCGGCGGCTCTGTCGCGCGGGATTCTTCCCATGATGATGACCCCGGCGGGCACATTGTCTCCGGCCCGCGTCTTTGTCATCGGTGTGGGTGTGGCGGGGCTCCAGGCCATTGCCACGGCGAAGCGCCTCGGTGCGCGCGTCGAAGCTTTTGACACACGTCCCGTCGTGGAAGAGCAGGTACGCTCCCTCGGGGCGAAGTTCGTGAAGGTCGACCTCGGTGAAACGGGAGAGACCGAAGACGGATATGCCCGCGAACTCACGCCGGCACAAGTCGAGCAGCAGCGCGAAGGAATGGCAAAAGTGTGTGCGCAGAGCGATGTTGTCATCACCACCGCGAAGCTCTTCGGCAGGCCTGCGCCCGTTCTCGTGACGGCTGCCATGACCGCCCGGATGAAGCCGGGTAGTATTGTCGTCGATCTTGCGGCCGGGGCGGGAGGCAATGTCGAGGGGGTAAAGCCCGGTGAAACGGTCGTCACGGAAAACGGCGTCCGGATCGTCGGTACAATCGCGCTGGAAGCGACGGTCGCACGCGACAGCAGCGCGATGTACGCGGCCAACCTGTATGCACTGTTTGAGCACTTTTGGAGTGCGGAAGAAAAGCGGTTCGCTCTCCGCCTTGACGACGAAATCCTCCGCGGCTGCCTTCTCACGCACGGTGGCGAAGTAGTTCACCCCAAATTCAGGAAGGAGTCCTGACGATGGATATCGTGCAGCTTTTCTTCATTTTCGCGCTGGCCGCGTTTCTTGGCTTCGAGCTGATCAGCAAGGTGCCGTCGCAGTTACACACGCCCCTCATGTCGGGATCCAACGCAATCAGCGGCATCACCGTTGTCGGCGCCATCCTCGCGGTGAACGTGGATCAGGGCGGTCTCGCCGCCGTCCTTGGGTTTCTCGCTGTCGTCCTTGCCTCAGTCAACGTCGTGGGCGGCTACCTTGTCACGGACCGGATGCTCGCCATGTTTAAGAAGAAGGGAGGGACCGGAAAATGAGTCCGGCTCTTACCAACTTCGCCTACATTATCGCGGCGGTCCTCTTCATCCTCGGAATCAAAATGCTCGGGCGGGCGGAGACTGCCCGCCGCGGTAACCTCGTCAGCAGTATCGGCATGTTCATCGCGGTGGTTGCGACACTCGCCCACGCCGGACTTGGCTACACGTGGATTTTCGCCGGTGTCCTCACCGGAAGCGCCGTGGGGGCGTTTGCCGCGCGCTGGGTGAAGATGACGGCCATGCCCGAAATGGTCGCCCTCTTCAACGGCTTCGGTGGTCTCGCCAGTCTCCTTGTCGGCTGGTCCGAATACGAGAAGATACTTCATCGTGGCGCACCCGTCTATTTCTTCGAGAGCCCCGTCGCCCCGCACTTCACATGGGTCGTTATCGTTCTCGCTGCGGCTATTGGCGGCGCCACGTTTGCAGGGAGTGTCCTCGCATGGGGAAAGCTTTCCGGAAAGTTCGGCAGCCGTGCTCTCGTCTACGCCGCGCAGCCCTTTGTCAACACTGCCATCCTTGCCGCCCTCGTCCTCGTTGCAGCCGGCTTTGTCCTCGGCAACGGAATCCTCGACTCGACGCAGGTCTACGCCCTCTTTCTCGCGCTTGTGGCTTTGGCCTTTGTGGTCGGGGTGATCGCCGTCCTCCCCATCGGCGGCGGAGACATGCCGGTGGTCATTTCCTTGCTCAACAGCTTCTCCGGGATGGCCGCGGCCGCCGCCGGGTTTGTGATTTTGAACAATGTGCTCATCGTCGCGGGCGCGCTCGTCGGCTGCAGCGGCATGATCCTGACGGTCATCATGTGCAAGGCCATGAACCGCTCCTTGCCCAACGTGCTATTCAGTGGGTTCGGCGCGGTTGCCGGCTCCGGTGGAACTGACGTCAAGGGCGAGATGAAGGCCGCCTCCGTCGAAGATGCCTATTACGTCCTCGAAGCGGCGTCCAGCGTCGTCATTGTTCCTGGTTACGGTATGGCTGTGGCCCAGGCGCAGCATGCCGTGAAGGAACTTGGTGATCTGCTCGAACGCAACGGCGCGACGGTGAAGTACGCCATCCATCCTGTCGCCGGCCGCATGCCGGGTCACATGAATGTGCTCCTCGCCGAGTCCGATGTCCCCTACGAGCAGCTCTGCGAACTGGAGGAGGTCAACCCGGTCATGCCCTCCGTCGACGTTGTCATTGTCATTGGCGCGAACGATGTCGTCAATCCGGCGGCTGTGACCGACCCGTCCAGTCCGATCCACGGCATGCCCATCGTCAATGCCCATGAGGCACGCACTGTTTTCGCCCTCAAACGCGGGCAAGGCGCGGGTTTCAGCGGATTGGTCAACCAGCTCTACTTCCTTGAAAAAACGCGCATGCTCTACGGCGACGCAAAAGCAACCGTTTCCGCGCTCGTGGCGGAGTTCAAAAACGTCCGCTGAGCGGGGCGGATGGAGTGCGGCATGAGGAGTATGGGCAGGAGTATGGGCGAGGGATCCCGCGGGCGGAATTTTCGAACTGCGCGGCTTCGCTTGCGGTCTCCTCACCGGATGGCACAATAGAGGTTTTGCAGTGAGAAGAAACGCCATATCGGTTGCGGACGCTTGGAATCCGTTCGCCTCTTCGCGCGGAGCCGGGGATAACGATGCCACCATCGCGGCGGTCGTTTTCACTCTGCTCCTGCACATGCTGCTGTACTACGCCGTGCCCCAGTCGGTGGCATACGCCGAGGCGGCGTCCTCCGATCCGCAGCGTTCGCTCGAGTTTCTCCTCGTCGACCCGGAGGAAGAGCGCGACGAGCGCTACGTCATGGCCGCGCCCGACCGCGAGCAGCAGCGTCCGGAAGAAACGATGAACATCTCCGACCGCGACCAGATGGCCGCGCAGGAAGAGTCCGCGCCGCTGAGCCCGGACAACACCCCGCTGGTCGACGGCGACGAGGAAGACTCCAACCGCATCATACAGGGCAATCCCTTCGAGCAACCCAGCCCGCAGCCAAGCTTTGGCGGGGGTGAGGCCTCGGATACCGCCGACAGCCCGATGGAGGAGCGGCGGGCTGCTCCGCGCGAGACAGGTTCGGCCGCCGAGATTGAGGCTCCCGAGGCCGAGAGCGTCGAACCGGAGGATCCCGAGGGTGCGCGGGTCGTTGAGCAGCGGGGCGACTCCTCGCGGGAGGCCGAACTCGAGGTTCCCGACTCTGTCGCCGAGTCCGCCGCGCAGGAGCGCAGTCCGCTCGACGGCGACGGTCGCGACCGCCTCGACACGCCCGCGCAAGAGGCAAGCGAGAGCCCTGTCCCCCGTCCCCGGCAGACCGTCGAGCGTGCCACCTCCTATGGGCCGCTGCGGTCGAGCCAGACAGGGGCCATCCGTATTGGTCGCCTCGCTCTCGACGCGCAATACTCCGAGTTCGGGGAATACTGGACGCGCGTGGCCGAGATTATCGAACGGCGGTGGCGGAACATCCTATACAACTCCCGCTCCGTTGCTTTCCGGGGCGCGCGGGTGACAGTCAAATTTGAGATCACGCGTGAGGGCGAGGTGGAGAACGTGGAAATCCTCTTCTCCGACGCCGGACGCCTCGCCGAGACGATATCCACCGACGCAATCACGAGCGAGGCGCCGTATTTCCGCTGGACTCCGGAGATGATCCTGCGCATGGGCGACCGGTCGTCCTTCCGGGTGACCTTCATCTACTGAAGCGTCCCGCATGGAACTGCCTCTGCATCCTAACGCCTGCGTCCTGGCGCGCCATCCCGCGGGGTTAGTCGCTTTGGACAAGCCGCCGGGCGTGCGCTCGCATCCCAACTCGGCGGAACCGGACCACCGCGCCCTCCTGCACCTGCCCTACGAGGCGGAGAGCGAGGCCTACCGGATGGACGACGGTAGCGGTGAGGCGGTTTTCCTTTTGCACCGGCTAGATGCCCCGACCTCGGGCGTCGTCCTCATGGCCACGGATTCCGCCGTGGCCACCGCCGTGCGCGATGCTTTTGCCCGCCATACTGTGCGCAAGACATACTACGCCCTTGTCCGGGGCCTGCCCGCGCGCCGCGAAGAGACTTGGCGCGACCGGCTGCGCGTGCGGCGCGAACGCGGCACCCTGCGCGCCGACGTCGGAGCCGGCGATCTGGCGGAGACCCGGATAGAGTGCCTCGTGACATTCTCCGGCCCGCCTGTCCTCTCCCTCCTGCGGCTCCGGCCGGTGACGGGGCGCACCCACCAGTTGCGGGTTCAGTGCGCCGCGCGCCGCCTGCCGATCGTGGGCGACGCGACATACGGCGATTTCCGGTTCAACCGCAACTATGCCCGGCAAACAGGGGAAAAGCGGCTGTTTCTACACGCCGCCGCCTTGCACCTTGAGGGCGACCGCATGTGTTTGCCAGCATTCGAGGTGCAATCGCCAATCCCGTCTGCGTTTCCCGCCTTTTGACCGATTTTTGCGTTTGTCGCGACAGGCGCTGTGCTCTAGCTCTATTTGCATGAACATATTTCGCCGTGTTTCCTTTTTCGCCGCCGGTGTTCTCCTGTCCGCCGCCGGTTTGCCCGCCGTGGACATCGGCGACGAGTTGGACGGTTTCGGGCACGACTTCCAGACGCCCGAAGGGACGATGAACCTGCGGATCGTCGACAATCGTTTCCGTGCCTACTTCGTCGATGAGGAGCGCCTCGTCGTCGAACCGCCTTACATCCGCATCGTGCTCTTCACCGAAGAAATGAGGCGGGTGGACCGCCGGGACCGTCTTGTCCTCGTGCCCGCCTCCGGCGACCCCTATGCCACCAACCCTCGCATCATCCCGCCCCCGCATGATTTCTGGGTGCGTACGGTCCTCGTGAAATCCGAAGACGATGAGGAGCACGACGCCGTTGCTCGCACGCTCTTCCGACAGGCGAGCGGGGATGACGATCTAGGGGATGTTGAGCCCGCCGAACTGCCCGCGGCTCCCGGCGGCGGCCCCACGCAGTTTTAAGCAGAAGATGCCGTCCATAAAATCCTTCTTCTAATGACACATCTCAACCAACGCTCCGGTCGCGGTGCTTCTGCCTCCGGGCTCACCCTCGCACGGCTCATACAGATGTGGGCGCTTATCGCGCTTGGCGTCCTCTTCGCCTCCTTTACTTCCGCAGGCATCGAGTACGCCGACAACCGTACGCTATTGATCGTCATTCTGCTCATCAGCCTCTTCAATGTCCTTCTGCGGCCCCTCCTCATCCTTTTCGCCCTACCATTTGTCATCCTGACCTTCGGATTGGGCATTCTCGTCATCAATGCGCTCCTCGTCCACCTCACTGCCTTCCTCGTCGAAGGCTTCATCGTGGCCTCCTTCTGGTCCTCCCTTTGGGTCGCCGTCGTTATCAGCGCCGTGACCTTTCTTGCCAACCTCCTCTTCGGTCCCCGCCGAATGCGCGTCTCCGTCACCCGCGCCCAAGGCACCCGCGGCGAAACCCGCAAACGCCGCGACGACGACATCATCGACGTCTGAAAAGAAAGTTTCTCCTCAAAAATCCTTGCCTTGCAAAATTGCTCTGAGCTACACACAAAAGCTTTTTGGAAATCAAAAATATAGTCATGGGAGAAAGAAGAGTTATATCAGATAAGGTATGCGTTTATCACTTAATTGCCCGTGTGGTGCAGCGGCGGCGTTTGCTGGCGGATGTGCAGCGGGAGGTATGGGTGGGGGCGCTGCACCGCGCGGCGGCTTTCAGCGGGGTGGAGTTGATCACCTACTGCTGTCTGCAGAACCACTTCCACATCCTTGTGCGCATCGATCCGGCGGCGAAGAACTGTGACGACGCGGAGCTGGTGCGTCGCTTCCGTGCGCTCTACGGCAGCGCGAAGGCCATGTGGTGCGGACTGGACGCGTCGGGGCTGGAGCATGCGCTGGCGCACGACCCGCCGGAGACGGCGGAGCGGTTGCGGGAGCGGCTGCGGGCGCGTATGGGGAACGTGTCGGAGTTCATGCGCACGCTGCGTCAGCGTTACACAATGTGGT
>JAFIGH010000022.1 GCA_020831525.1 Opitutales bacterium | reverse complement strand
TTGTGCTAACTCTCTCACCCCTGCACTCTTGAATCTCTCTTTTCATAGGCGGTGGGGGCTACGGCCTGCGCGCACGCAGGCCCTGGAGGATGGTCTCCGCCTCGGGCGGCCACGCGCGCCCGTCGCGTGCTTCCATGAGAGCCCGTTCGACCTCGGTGGCGAGGGGGGATTCATAGTCCAACTCCATGCGTGCCTCAAAATCATCCGCACCCCAATAAAAACGGGCCGGGGCTGGACCCACCATAAAGAGCCGGACGGTATCGCCCGCCGCCGTCGTAAAGGGCATGGACATGACGTTGACGTCCGTCTCGACGCGGACGGAGAGGCTGCCGCGCTCGTCGCCGACGCGCAGGGTGTCTCCGAAGGCGTCGGCCGGAAAGTGCCGTACGCCGAAATAGTAAACGGCTGCGGCGACGAGGATGGACAAGCCCGCCACCAACTGCAGCGGCGTGCCGAGGAGCGGTTTGCGCTGGCGCACGCGGAAGCGCTCCCGCGCGCTCATGGGGCAGCTCTCTTCGGAATTCTGCTGGAAACGTGCCATGGGTGCAGACTCACGCAAAGTGCATCGCGTGTCACTGAAAAGAGAGTTCCCGCACGCAAAATCGTTCAAGCTCGGCCGCAGAGCCGGCCCGCGACGGCTCGGCCAAGCCGCCATGGCAAAGGAGTGTCCGTGCAAACAGCGGGCGGCAAATCCCTTACGCGCTCCAGCGCCGCCGGAGGGACGCGCCGACGGCGAGGGTGAGCCAACCGCCGATGAAGGCGGCGCCGCCGAGGGGGGTAACGGGCCCGAGCCAGCGCGGGCCGCCGAGGGCGATGGCGTAGAGCGAACCGGAGAAGAGCAGAATGCCGACGATCCAAAGGAGCGCGGCGGCGCGGGCCGCACGCGCGGGGACGGCCCCGCCCGTTCCGGAAGCGGCGGTCAGCGCGGCGACGGCGTGCGCCAGATGATAGAGCACGGCGGTTTCCCAGACGGCGGTGTAGCCCCGTTCCGCGAGGGTGTCGCCGAGGGCGTGGGCACCGAATGCGCCGAGGGCGACACCGGCGGCACCGAAGGCGGCGGCAGCGGCGAGGATCCATTGCCCGCGATGGTTGCGCGGTTCGCTCATTGCCCCGCATCCCGTTCGGCGATCCGTACGGCGGCGGACGCGCTGTTTCCGCGGATGCGCGGAACATACATGGCGGAGGCGCGGCCGGGCAGCACTTCAAAGGCACCCGGCGTCTCTGCGCGGAGACGGTAGCGCAGCTCCCATGTCCCTTCCGGCAGGCGGTCAATAAAGAAGACACCACCGCGTTCATGGATTTCCTGATAGGTGCCCACGGTGCGACCGAGGTAGGGATTCCGTGCAGTCGCGCCGCCGGTGACGCCGCGCGCCCGTTCGTCGGGGGACATTTCGGCGTAAAGCACGGGGTCGACTTCGCGCGCGGCGATGCGTTCGCCGCTGAAGATTTGGACGGTCTCCATGCCGGCGGCGCGGAAATCCTCCACGACAAGGTATTCAAGATCGGCCTTGGCTTCGAGCAGGAGCACGACTTCGACGCGTTCGCCGGCGACGACGGCACCACCGTTTTCGAGCGGTTCGAGGCGGTCGCGGAAGCCCCGCAGCAGCGTGGGGATCTCCCGCACGCGGTAGAACTCCCGCATGACGAACAACTCGCTGCCCGCGGGTTCAACGGGAGGCGATTCAATATGCGTCTTTGTATCCACGCGGTAATACACAGGACCGTCGCCGGAGCGCCGGATAATTTCGACGGTGTTTGTCCCGTCGCGGAGGAGTCCGGCCGGCACAGTGGTTGCCCGCGCACCCTCGAGCACACGCGCCAACGGAATGGATACGCGGCGCAGATATTCGCCGTTGACGCGGATTTCGACATCGAGATCGCTCTCAAGCTCGCCGGAAAGACGCAGGTAATCCGTGAGGGCGAGGACGGCGACGGCGGTGTCGCGCGTGTGGTCCCAGCGCGCCGCCGTGCGGTTGCGCGTGAGCCAGTTCATGGCGGGGACGACGAGTTCGTTCGCGGGATCGACGACAAGCATGGCCTGAAGGGCAAAGGATGTGGCCTCGACGGGCGAGCGCCACCAGTTCCACCATTCGCGGGAGCGGCCCCAGTGCGCCGTGCGCAGCGTGCCGCGGGTACCCGCGGCGGTGAGCGCGGAGGCGTCGGGATGTTCCTCAATCCGCACGCTCGTATGCAGGTTGCGCAGGAGCAGGCGCGCGTCCTCTTCGAACCCGAAGCGCGCCGCGACGAGGGCAAGCATGGCCTTGCCGTAGGCACCGAGGCCTGCCCGCTCGCGCATTAGTTCGAGAAAGGCGGTGGCTTCGCGCGGCGTCGGGCGTCCGGCCTCGGTCGCCTCGTAGCGCGAGGAGAGGGCGTGAAGGATCCATGTGCGGAGCTGCGGGCGGTTGTCGATACGGTTCATTTCCGCCTCAAGCCACATGCGGGCGCGTTCGACCATGGCGCCGTCGACCTCGATGCCCGCGTGCCGCGCCGTCTCCAGCGCCCACAGTACGTAGGCCGTCACGTGCGTGTCAGGGCGACCGCCCGGCATCCAAGGCCACGCTCCGGAAGGCTCCTGCGCATCGGCAAGCCGGGCAAGACCCGCCGCCACGACGGCGTCCAACTTGCCAAGGCCGGTGTTGTTTTCGGGGAGCCGGGCCGGGTCGATCCCGCCGAAGATGCCCGCACGAACGGAGGCGGCGGAGAAGCCGAGGCTCTGCAGGGAGTGCGCCACGACCGCGGCGGGGAAAAAACGGCTCGCGGTCTGTTCAACGCAACCGTAGGGAAACTCGATCAGAAACGGCAGGGCATCGAGAACAGAAGTGGCGACGCTCGGGCTTACGGTGACGGTCACTTCTGTTGTTTCCGGCCGGCGGTTGGCGGGCAGGTTCACCTCGGCGCGGACGCGCCCGCCCTCCGTCCGTCCCGCGAACCCGCTGTAGTGCTCCACTCCATACGGATGGACCGGCACTTTGAGAGAGACAGAGTCGGCCGCGTTGCCGCCCCGCGCCGTGACCCGCACGGTGGCCTCACCGGGCGCGGACGCGTCCACCGCCCACGTCACCCGGCGCGTCTCTCCGCCGGGGATGACAAGCGTCTTTCCGGCATCGCCATCGAGAACGAGCGCGCCTTCGATGCGCGCGGTAGCGCTCACCTCGCGCTCGCGAGGGGAGTTGTTCGTGACCAGCGCTGTGATCACCGAACGGTCGCCGGCGACGAGAAAACGCGGCGGAAGCAACCGCACGATGAGCGGCAGCTGCGTGACGACGGAGGTGCTGCCCTCGGCCCAACGGTCTGCGCCGGAGACGCCGGTGTAGGTTGCGCGCCAACGCGTGAGGTTGTCGGGAAACGTCCACGATACCTCGGCTTCGCCCGCTTCGTCGGTCACGATGTCGGGAAACCACGCCACGGTAGATTGGAAATCAGTGCGCAGCATGGGCTCCGCCGCGACATCCTCCGCCCTGGCGGCGAAGGCAAGGGCCGGGGCGCTCTCCGTCCGCGCAGCGTAGTAGCCTTCCTCCGCCGCAGCATCCACAGTGAAGGGGCTCAGCGCAAAGACGTCGTCCGCGCGGCGGGGATCGGCGCGTGCCTCGGTGCCCTCCGGCGGCGCGCCTTCGCCGGGCCGGAAAACGGGCTGCCACTGGAAGCTGTTGACGGTTCGCAGGCGGATGTGCCGCTCCTCAATGGAAAAGGTCTCCGCGATGCCGGGAAAACGCCGCGGCATGAGGGAAAAGACCGCGTCGTCGGCGAGGCCGAAGGAGAGTTCGGCCTGCACGGGGTTGCCCTCTTCGTCGCGCACCCGCAGGGTGGCGGTGGCCGCGGCGCGCGGCGCGTAGGTACGGGCATCGAAGGCGACGTCGATGTCGAGACGGCGCTCGGTCTTTTCGACACGCACGCGCCGGCTGTCACCGTAGACGGTGTCTCCGTGGACCATTGTGGCGGTGAGTCCGAGTGTCGGGCTGTCCGCCACCTTCGTGTCAAGGAGGAGAAGACGGGCGTTGCCGCTCATACGAACAACCTGCCATCCCCGGATGTCGTCCTCTCCGCGGATGAGGAGCACGGTGCGGTTGGGGGCTTCCGTGGTGATCAAAACGGGCACCTGTTCCCCCGCGCGGTAAACGCGGTCGTCAAAGTGCAGCTGCACGCCGCTAGGGCGGTAGCCGATCCGCGAATCGCCCTCCGGAGTGACCCAGAACACCGTCTCGGCCGTGACGGGCAGTCCGCGCCTCCCCTCGCTCACCCATGTCGCCCGGTAATAGCCGGGCTCCGGCGTTTCCAGAGAATAGAGAGCGCGCCCGTCGGTACTTGTTGTGAGCGTTACCTCGTCGATCGTTTCTGTGACAAATCCTTCTTCCTTCAGCTGGTAGTCACTCCGGGCTGAACCGAGGAGCGAACGTTCGGGCAGGGCACGGAACTCATCGCCGGAAATCTCGTTGCCGCGCCTTTGGTGGATGTAGACCTGCCTCCAGCGCTCGCGCACGACGGTGAGCCGCCCGCCGATCTCGACTCCGCGGCCGTTGGCGTCGGTGGCTTCGACGTGAAGCCGCGCGCGGTCGCCGGGGCGCAGAAGCGAACGCTCCGCGCGAAGAGACACATCATACGGCTGCCGGGTGGCCAGAAAGGAAGCCGTCTTGCGCGTTTCGCGTCCGGAGGCGTCACGCACGGCCACATCGAGCATGTATTCAAAATCGGCGTCATCCTCGAGGTGCGTCGGGATCTCGAAGGCAACCGTACCACGGGCGTCCGTGCGCAGGGTCAGAAACTCCACGCGTGCGGATCCGCCGGGCAGTCCGCCCCGGACCGCGCGGTCCATGCCCGCGGTCTCCGCCGCCAACCATGGAAAATGGCTGCGCTGCATGCGGTCGACACGGATTTCGACCTCGGCGTCGCCAACCGGACCGCCCGCGAAGTAGCTCACGTCCACGCGCCCCGTCACCGTCTCTCCAAGGGGAAAGGCGGGCGTCCCGACATCGCTTTCCGCTCCCTCGAAGACCACCGCCACCTCAAACTCGGGAACCCGGAAAACCTCCACGGCAAAGAGCTGTGCCGACCTGAGCACCGCGCCGTCCTCGCGCAGAACGATCCCGTAGGCGCCCGGTCGTGCCTCCGCGGGCAGTTCGAGCGTTCCGTGCGCCGTGCCGAACTTACTTGGCTCCACCGTGCCTTCGGCCACGGCGTCGCCGCGGTAGTCGCGGATCTCATACGTGTACGCGGCGGTCTCCGGAAGGTGGAAAGCACCGTCGCGCAGTTCACGGAAAACGGCGCGCCAACGGACAGTTTCGCCCGGACGGTAGAGCGGGCGGTCTGCGTAGACATGGGCGCGGGTGCCCGCGCTTTCCGGTGCCGACCACCACGGACCCGCCGCGAGCATGGAGCGAAGAACGACGGGCCCGAGAGCGGTATCGGCCACGGCGAACATCCGGGCGCGCCGCGGCACCTCGGGCCGTTCGATAATGGCCATTCCGTCGGCGTCGGCACGGGCGCTCATCGATTCACGGCGCGTCTCCACACGACCGTCGGCGCGCTCCGCCCAGAAAAAGGTAAGGGCGAACTCCGCCTCGGGCACAGGCTCGCCCGTGGCGCTGTCGACGGCGATGAGCAGCACTCGGTCGGCCGCGTGGGCGACGAGCGCGGCCTCCGTCACAAGCAGGAGCCGGACAACACTGCGGCCCCCGCCGCGGACCTCGACGAGGTAGGCCCCGGCGGCGAGGGAATCGGGCACGACCACACGTTCATCGACAGACAGATGCGGGCGCTCGGGTGCCGTCGTCAGTCGCCGCGTCCAGAGCGGTTCGGCGCCTTCGTCGACGAGCGCTGAAAGGTCGAGTTCATCGGGATTGGCCCGGCCTAGTTTTTCGACCGAGGTGCGCCATAACCGTGCCTCCACCACCTCGATGTTGCGTCGTCCGACGGTGAAATGGACCTGTGCGTCGGGCTTGAAAGTGTGGGTGACGGCGGCACTGAGTTCGGCCTCCCGGATGCGCTCGAGGGCCTCGCGCGCCCTGTCTTTGAGCGCGGCGGGACGCCCGGCGCGTCCGGCGGTCCCGAAGTCCCGGCGGTCGGGTCCGCGTCGGCGGAATACATCGCGCCGGGGTTCGGGCAACTCGGCGGCGGTCTCGAGCAGCTTCGTATACACGTCGACGGCGGCACCGAAATCCGGCTCCAGCACGAGTCGACCGCGCGCGGTGTAGCGGCTGTGGCCGTAGCGGGCGAGCCACTCGGCCCTCGCGAAAAGCGCGGCTGTCTCCAGCGCGGTGCCTTCGCCCGCCGCCACCGCCGCGGCGAGCGCATCCCCCGCCCGCTGCCGGGAGCGGTTGTCCGCCTCAAAACGCTGGCGGTGGTCCGCGAGCAACAACGACGCTCGTGCGCGGTCCTCGTCCGACTCCGCGATGCGCGCGGCATCTTCGAGCCAGACACGCTTTCCGACCCGCCCAAAGCGGGGGGAAACCCGCAAACCGTCCGGCCCGGCGGCGGCGAGAGTGAAGACGGTCCCGAGGAAACCTTCGCGGGCTGCCGCAAGATCGGACGAACCGGCGTGGAAATCGAGCGCATCGCGGAATGCCGCCTGCGCCCGCTCTTCGTCGCCCGCGACGTCGATCCAGAGCCAGCCGAGCGCCGCGCGCATGGCTGCCCATTCCCGCCCGGGTCCGCGTCCGCTCTCCCATGCCTCGCGGGCCAGTTCTTCCAGTGCCTCGAAGTCGCGCCGGTCCTCCTCGGTGAGGCCGCGCCAGTAGGGCCATCCGTCGGCCTCAGCGCGGGCGAGCAGACCGGATTCGAGCAAACGGAAGCGCACGTGCCCGCGCTCCGCGGGGGCGAGACCGCCGTCCTTCTTCAGGGCGGCGTAGGCGTCACGGGCGAGCGCGAAGCTCCCCTCCGCGAAATACGCATCGGCCTCCTCAAGAGAAGCCGGCGCGGGTTCCAAGGGAGGATCCGGCACTTCGTCAGCCGCCGCGACGCCCGCGGCCACCACCGTAGCCAATACGAAGACGGTCCGAATCCATGAAAAGCAGGTGCATCCAAACATAAGCTATATCCACGAAGAGACCGGATCGGAGGCGAAAACGCTCGATATGGCGAAAAGAATCCACCGGAATAACCCCTTCCTTCGACCCTCCCATTCCTGAACATGCGCCGCATTACATCCGTCATCGCCCTACTCTCCGCCTTTGCCGCCGCATTCGCGGAGGAACCGTCCTACGGTCCGCAAACGGATCAACATGTCACCGCCGAACTCGTGGCCGAGACGACAACGCTCCGGCCCGGAGAGACAGCACGCGTCGGCCTGCGCCTCGCGCACGAGGACAAGTGGCACACCTACTGGAAGATCACCGCCACCGGCTACAGCCCGAGTCTACGCTGGGAACTGCCGGACGATTTTGAGGCCGGTGAAATCCAGTGGACCGTCCCCCGCCCCTACGAAAGCCTCGGATACGTCGAGTATGTCTACGAGGACGAGGTCCTCCTGCCCGTCGAGATCCGCGTGCCGGAAAACGCCGAACCGGGCTCCGAAGTCATCCTCCGCGCGCGGGCGGAGTGGCTCATGTGCACCGACACCACCTGTATCCCCGGAGGCGTCGATCTCGCCCTTGCCCTCACCGTGGAGGACGGCGCTTCCGCGCCCGATCCGGACCGTGCCGATCTCTTCGCCGCCGCTGACCGCCATCTCCCGCGTTCCCATCCGGATGTCACGGCGACGGCATGGCAGGACGACGACGCCTACTTCCTGCTCATCGAATCGGCGGGCGACGTCCTCCCGGAAGAGCTGTATTTCTTCGACGCAAACCTCCTCCTCAAGCCTACCCTCACACAGGAGGCCGACTTTCTCGACGAACACCGCGCACTCCTCGCCTTCGCCGTCGATCCGGCGGGCGGGACGGGCGACCGCTTCGAGGGCGTGCTCGCCGCGCTCTCCGGCGAATGGACGGTCGACGGCCGCGCCCTCGCGGGCATCACCATCGACACGCCCCTTGGCACCGAACCGCCGGACGAGCGCCTCGCCGCGGCGGGCACCCGCCTGACGCCGGCGGGCGCGGAACCGTCGGCGCCTCCCGTCAATTTCGCCGTTGTGGCCGCCCTCGCCTTTCTCGGCGGGCTCATCCTCAACCTCATGCCCTGCGTCTTCCCCATCATCGGGATCAAGGTCATGGGCTTCGTCAACCAAGCCGGTTCGGACCCGAAATCCGTCGTCCTGCACGGCGTCACCTTCACCCTCGGCATCCTCCTCTCCTTCTGGGTGCTGGCGGGCTTCCTCATGGCCCTGCGGGCGGGCGGCGAGCAACTCGGCTGGGGCTTTCAGCTGCAATCGCCCGTCTTCAACTACGCCCTCATCATCATCTTCCTCCTCTTCGCGCTCAACCTCAGCGGGGTCTTCGAGATCGGCCAGTCCGCCATGAGCGTGGGCGACGGGCTGACGAGGAAGTCCGGCTACTCCGGATCTTTCTTCAGCGGCATCCTCGCCACCGTCGTGGCCACACCCTGCTCCGCGCCGGTCCTCGGTTCCGCTCTCGGCGCCCTCATGGCCATGCCGCCGACGCAGCAGTTCCTTGCCTTTACCGCAATGGCCCTCGGTCTCGCCTCGCCCTACCTCGTTCTCTCCATCTTCCCGAAACTCATGGCCTTTCTTCCCAAGCCGGGCCCATGGATGGAGAGCTTCAAGCAGGGCATGGCCTTCCTCCTCTACGCCGCCGTGGCCTACCTTATCTGGGTTTTGGCCGGCCAGCTGGTGGGGAGCAACGGCTACGCTGACACCGCCCTCCTCAAAACCTTCACCGGACTCGTCCTCATCGCCACAGCGGCATGGGTCTATGGACGGTGGGGCGCGGCCTTCCGCGCCAAGGGCGTCCGCCGCGCGGGCTACGCCATCGCCGCCCTTTTCTTTGCCGGCGGCTTCGCGGCGGGCTACCCCACCCCCTTCGCCACCGACCTCGAAGACGCCCCCATGGTCGTCTGGGAAGACTGGGAACCCGGCAAAGCCGAGCGCCTCGTCGAAGAGGGCAAGGTTGTTTACGTCGACTTCACCGCCCGCTGGTGTGTCACCTGCCAGTCCAACAAAGCTGTTGTCTTCGGCTCGTCCGAAGTCCGCCGCCGCTTCCACGAGATGGAGGTCGTCACCCTCCAAGCCGACTGGACCAACCACGACCCCCGCATCACCGAAGCTCTCCGCGAGTTCGGCCGCACCGCCATCCCCGTCAACCTCTTCTACGCCCCCGGTCTTGACGAACCCCTCATCCTCCCCGAACTCCTCACCCCCGGCATCGTCCTCGACCGGCTGGAGCGCGTGGCGGATAGTTGAGGCCGCAGAACGCCAGTGGCGCTCGACCGCGCCTTGGTGAGAAGAATGGCGAGGACCCGCGGAAGCGGGTGGATCAGACGGTGCGCCCTCCGGACAAATCTACCGCGCAACCTGTGCCCCAATCCAGCCCCCGGTTTGACAGCCCTGCGATCCCTCCCTTTTCTTGACGAACCTTCTATGAAAGACGTCCTTATCATCACGTGGCACGGCATCCACGAACTCGACATCTTCCCGGGTCTTCCCGACACCGGCGGCCAGAACATCTACGTCCAGAACATGGCGGAGAAGATCCACGACCAGTATGAATGCCGGGTCACAATCCTCAACCGCGGCGGGTTCGTGCATCCCTACACGGAGCGCATGCGCGAGGGCTCCCTCAAAGATCCCGACCGCGAGCTGTATGTCCTCCACGTGAACGACGGTGTGGAGGCCTTTCTGCGCAAAGAATACCTCACCGGCGCGCTCATCCAGGAGGGCGCGCGGCGGACCGTCGACCAACTCTCCAAAGAGTACCGCCCCGACCTCATCATCTCGCATTTCTGGGACGGCGGTCTGATGGGGGTGTTTCTCTGCGACCACTTTGGCAAGGTACCGCATGTGTGGGTGCCCCACGAGCCGGTGGGGATGAAGAAAGCACCCATGGAAGAATCTGAATACGACCGCCACAGCATCTTCGTTCGCGAGCACTACGAAGAGCGGGTCGTCGCGCACGCGGACCTCATCGGCTCGACCTCCAAACTCGTAGAGGGCGACATCAAGCGGTGCTACGACGGCAAGGTGGCGGACAAACTTATTGATATCTACCCCGGCGTGGATACGAAACGCTTTTCGCCGCTGGACACCGACTGTCTGCCGGGCCAGTCCATACGCGAGGACGCGGAATTCCTCGCCCTGCCTGAATCGCTCTTCGAGCGTCCACACATCTGCGAGTTCGGTCGCACCGATTCGCTGAAAGACAAAGACAAGGCGGTCGAAGTCTTCGCCAAGGTGGCGAAGGAGATCGAGGACCTCGACATGTTCCTCAACGTCGACGGGAAGATGGAACCCGCCATTGCCGAGCGTATCGACGAAATTGTAAAGGAGAACGGTCTGCAGAAGCGCGTCCATGTCTTCAGCCCGGAGCAGCTCCCGCAGACCGGCCGCGGCAGCCACATCTTCCCTGACCTCCTCAAGACCTCGAAGGTCTTCCTCACCATGTCGGTCATGGAGGGTTTCGGTATGGCGGCCTGCGAGGCGGCAGCCTGCGGCGTGCCCGTTGTCGGAACCGACCAGATACCGGTCGTCACCGATATCCTCGAACCCGGAGGCGGCGGCAAAGTCGTTCCTGCCAAAGATGTCGACGCCGCCGCCAAAGCGGTCCTCGATATTCTTCGCATGGGTGACGACGATTACTGCGCATTGCAGAAAAAGGCCTACAACGCCGTCATCCCCCGCTTCGCATGGGACACCATCATGAAGGGCATGTTCGAACAAATGGCGGACAAGGGCATCCGCTTGAAGCTGAAAAGGAAGGAAAGCGGCAACGCCGGCACGTGAACGGCGTTCCGGCCTTCGCGAATGTCTCTAAAGAGCTTCAACCTACGCAGGCACCGCACCGGCACGCGGCGTGCAGTGGCAATGTAGTGCTCCATGACCGGAGTCATTGCCGGTTTGCTTCCACTTTTGCCTGCAATTGTTTGGCGATGGCAAAGGCTTCACTGAGGAAGACCTCGTGAGGGCCGTGACGTTCTTCCTTCCAGCAGACTTCGAGTTGAAGGGGTTTGCAGTAGGGGCTTTCGCCAATGAAAGCCGTGATGGCCGTCCAGTCGGCTTTTCCGGATGGGTCCAAGGGGTTCCAGTGGTGGTCGCTTTGCGTGTCGTTGTCGTTCAGGTGGAGAATTCGCAAACGGGGCGCGCAATGCTCAAGGAGCCATTGGGTGTTTCCGGAAATGAGGGCGTGTCCCGGATCAAAGGTGAACCCGATAAAGTCCGCATCGAAGGTTTCGAAAGCAAGGGAGAGTGCGCGGCGGTCATTCTCCGCATAGTAGTGGTTTTCGAGCGCCACGTTGATCCCGAGTTCGCGCGCCGTGGGCTCGACCTCGCGGAGGCCTTCGATGAACCACCCAAGCACCTCCGGTGTGGGCTCTACATGACAGGGCACATGGTAAACCATGGCATCCCCGCCGAGTGCATGGGTCACACGCAGGCGGTGACAGAAAAATTCCTGCGCTCGCTCCCGCGTAGCGGCGTCTCCGGACCAGAGTTGGATGCCCTTGGGATGACACCCGTGCACGTCGAGCACACTAATGCCACTCTCGGCGAGGTCTTCCCGCCACCGGGCAAGTTCGTCATCCGATAGCAGATCCGGAAAGGTCCACTTGTGGGCGAAGTGCAGGTGGGTGAAGCCGTGGGCGCGGAGGCGCTTGAGGTTGTCGAGGGGCGTTCCCGGACCGAAGCCTTTGTCGGAGATGGAAACAGGAAGGGCGGACGGTGTATGCATAATCGAAAGGGTGTCCCCCGTCCCCGGGGGTGCCAATAAGGAAATGGACAGGACCGCGACCCGCTTGGTCAAAACAAAACTCTCTCCCGCGTGCTTCACCCGCGCCCGCCAAGACGTCCCCCGAATGCCGGGCCGTTTCCGTTGAACCCATGGTGGTCTCGATGCGGATTTCTGTAAGACACAGAGTTCGGAAAAGTTGTGCAAACCGGGGGCACGGGAGATCGTGGAGACTACACGTTGGCAGCTCTGCCCCATTGCACGGTGAGGTCCGGGTCTCACGGCTCAATCCCCCTGCGCCAACAAATAAAAAAAGGAGCTGGAGGTCCAGGTGTAGGTGGGATCGCGCAGGGAGCGGCCTTCGGAGGCATGGAAGTTTTCGGCAAAGCCGGCCTGCGTGCAGAGCGCGAAAAAACGGTCACGGATCATCCTCGCCTCCGCCGCGTAACCGCTTTGTTGGAGGCCGTCCCAGAGGAGCAGAGTGCTCGGGGCCCAGATGGGGCCGCGCCAGTAGCCTTCGGCATTGTAGAAGGGGGATGGAAGCGCCTCTGTGGCGAAGCCCCAGTCGGTGAGAAAGCGTCCGGGTTGCAGGAGTGCATCCACCAGCTTGTCGCGCATCGGTTGGGGGAGGCGCTGGCCGACGACAAGGGGCACGAAATTGATCAGGCTGTCGCCGGGAGCCGGCGAAGCGGCGCTTTCCCGGCAGGAAACAAACTGGCCGAGGTCCTCCCGCCAGAGCCGCTCGATCAACAGCCGCAGCAAGGCCGCGCTGCGCTCCTTCCAGGCGCGGCCTTCCTCGGCGCGGTCAAGCCGCTCGGCCACCTCCCCGAGGACTTCCATCTGGATGACAAGGTAGGCGCTGAGGTCGGGCGTGGTCACGGGCGGGCGTTCGTCGAAGACGGAGGCGTTGTCCCAGCCGGTGTCGTTGCCATGAAAGGCGGCGGGCAGACCGTCGCCATCGTGGTCGCGAAAGCGAAACCACCACTCGGTGAAAGCGACCAATGGTTCGTAGACTTCCCGGAGGTGGTCGGTGCTCACCCAGTTGGTCTCGCGCATCAGTATCCCGAGGGTCCATCCGTGGACGGGCGGTTTGGCGTCCATCCAATGGAGCGTGGCATTGGTGAACGAGGCGGGCAGTTGCCCCTGCGGGGACTGGTGCTGAAAGGCGAGGATGAGCTGGTCCCACGCGAGTTCGGGATCGCTCGTGGCGAGCCCGAGGACGTTGAAGCAATTGTCCCAGGTCCAATAGTTGGTCATCTTGTATTTGGACATGAGCATGGCCGGCCGACCGAAGTTGCCGGAAGGATTCACGAGGCAGGAGTAGTTGATGTAGGCGGCCAGCTCACGGGCGGATGCAAGCACCACCGGGGCGGCAGGAGACTGCCGGAGCCATTGCTGCCAGGATTCCGCCTGCCGGTCGTGACACGCCTGCCAGGTGTCCTTGCCCGCTGTGGCGGTTTCCGGCGACCAGCACCCGGCATACTCCTCCATCGACAGCTCACCGACCCCGGTACCGGCATCCGGAAGCAAGGTCAGGATCATCGAAGGGCACCGCACCCGCTCCCAGGGCGCATCCACCCGCAACGTCCCCTCCAGACGCCGCACAGCGAACTGCGACATGTTCATGTAGCTGCTCAGCAACCAGTGGTCGGCTCTGTGCGGCACGATGCAATCGAAAGGCCGCCACTCCGCGCGCACCATGCGCAGGCCCATGCCCCGGCAACGAATCCGGACGACCGCCGGGTTTTCAAAGACGATATCGACCGACCGCCCCGCCCCACCCTCAAGGTGCAGGGATACCGGCGTGAGGCGCTCCGTGACAGGCCCATCGCCCACGGTCTCCAGCCGCACGATGTCCGTGACCTTCGCTTCGCCGCGTACGGTGCAGAGGTAGAGGCCGTCGGGCAAACCGGCGCCGTCCGCCAGCTTGCGGAGCACCGGATGCTTGAAGACGAGATAGCTCCCGCGGGTGCTGAAAGGGGTGGTTTGAAGGTCGAACATGGCGGTCAATGGTGGGTCGGGGAAATCAAACTATTCTGGAACGGTCTCGGTCCCGGCACCGAGGTTCCGGCGGGTCTGGCGGCCCATCAAACCGGTATTTTCCAAGAAGTATATCGGAGCCGGAAAAATGGAGTCTACCTGTTTATGCAAGTTGGGGGTTGGGATTTGGTGTGATTCGTGGATCAGGTCGGAGGACTCCTCAATGATGCCTTCCACGCCGGACTTCCGCCCATGGAATACCGCAGAAAACATTCCGGTTGAGCTTGGAAAGCCTTCTTTGCCAAGCCGCCGGCGGTCCTCCGCAAGCTCACTGATCCGCGAAAAGAAAAGACGCGCCCAGGTCCGGGCGCGCCTTTGAAGATCCAAATCGTTGCGGAGGGAATTACTTCCGGAGGCGGCAGTAGGCCACGAATCCAAAGGCGAGAAGGCCGAAAAGGGCGACGTAGGTCGACGGCTCGGGGATGACCGTGAAATCGTCGATACGGGTGGCGGCGTTGTTCGGCCCGTAGAGGTAAGCACCGACGGCGGTAATGTTTCCGGCGGGCAAGGGCTCCGTCAGGGCCGACCCCGAAATGTCGCCTGAAAGAAGCTGAAATCCGCTGCTGGCACTACCCAGCGCACCATCGTAATCGAGCTGCACCCAATTGGCGCCCAACGTTGAGAAGGGGAGGTCGAACAATACCGCACCGGTTTCGAAATTAGACGCGGCCCCCACATTCTCGCTCCCGGCAGCGGTCGAGACATACCAATTGTTGTTGTCGATCTGAATAAGAAAGCGGGATTGGGCGGCCCCACTGTTATCCCCTACGTAGGCGCTGAAGCCAGTGACGGCCGACTGCGCGAAGTTGACGCTGTCGTTCCAGATAACGGAGGCCCTCGCAGCACCCGATCCATTGAATTGGTAGGCAAAACCCGGCTCACCGTCGACACCATTCAAGGCGGAAAGACGTCCGAATTGGCGGTTTCCCGTATCGGAACCGCCTCCATCGTCGACCGCCCAGTTCCAATTGTCCAAGTCCGTAATCGGAGCTTGGTCATCTGTATTCGAGAACGACTCCATGAGGAGGATCTGTCCTGAGGCGGCCGCGGCGCCGACCAGGAACGCGGGAAGGAGGAGTATGGATTTGTTCATGGCAATTATTTGAGAGGGAAAGGAATTCTCCAGTAAACAACTTGCTCCGATGGATCATTCCCAGAAGTAGAAACGAGTTGTAGCTTATCAGCACAACGAGTAGATTGCATTACGAATTTGCGTCAATCGCTATCGTATTTGCGTCAATTTCACGCGGACATCGACCATGCTCGTGAAGCCGAGAAACGGTAGTTATCACGGTCGGGGGGGGCGCTTGACAAGTGGACACGGGTCCGACGCGGCGGGTCCTGATCCGGCGCGAAAAAACGAGTCGAACGTCGAGGCGCAACCGTGTGGAAATCGGGTTGCATGTCTGCGCGAAATCCTTGTCATCGTGATTGCTATCGCCCGCCATGAAAGGACTACCCCGCAAGAAGCGAATTTGTGTCAGCCTGAACACGACATATAATCATCAGCGCGAGATTTTCCATGGCATCCAGCGCTTTGCCCGCGGGCAAAAGGACTGGCGGTTGTTGCTCATCAGTTACGACGGGAAGGTGACGCCCGAGATCGAGCGTATCGAGAGCGTCGACGGGGTCATCGGTTTTCTCACCGGTGAAGGAGAGGACGCCTGCCACCTGGAAGCGGCCCGCGCGGCCGCCGGTAACCGCGTGGTCAGTGTTTCCGGACAGGATTCAATGATGAAGGTGCCGCGGGTGCTGAGTGAAGATTTGGCGGTGGGAAGAATGGCGGCCGACTATCTCACAGGCTTGGGCTATGAACACTTTGCTTTCTTTGCCGAAAGCGTAAGCCCCGGATACGCCGCCATGGACGATCGCGCCCAAGGCTTCAGCGAGCGGCTTTTAAAATCCGGTCGTTCGTGCGGTTTTTTCCAGCAACAGAATATCTATAAATCGGATTTCCACCTGAAGCCCAACACCGCGATTTTCACCTTCAACCTTTCCGTGGCCCGGTTGTTGATTGAGGAGTTGGCTGAGCGCATGATCGCGGTTCCGGAGGAGGTTGCGGTGCTGGGAGTAGACAAGGATCCCTTTCTGCAGAAAATCAGCGCAGTTCCAATCTCTTCGATTGCCTTGAACTCCGAGAAGATCGGCTATGAGGCGGCCGGGCTCCTGAAGAGACTGCTCGATGGCGAAGAGTTTGAGCCGGGCTTCGTGCTGCGTGTTCCCTCACTGGGCGTGGAGAGCCGAACCTCTACCGAGGCCTTCAAACATGAGGATCCGATCATCCGCAAAACATTGGGTCTGCTCCGGCGCGAGATCGCGAATATCACCAGCGTGGCCCAGTGCGCCGCCCTCGTCGGGTCCAGCCGCAGCACCCTCGAACGCCGTTTCCGCGATATACTGGGGCGAACCGTCCGCGAAGTCATTGAATCCACCCGCATCGACTACACCAAGAGCCTGCTTCGGGAAACCGATCTCACAATCACCGAGATCGCCGCCTCCGCGGGGTTCGGTGACAGCCGGATGCTAAGTGTGGTCTTTCGTCGCGTCACCGGTAGAACCCCTTCGGAGTTTCGCCGCCGCATGAAGGAGTGAAGACGATAAACTCCCTACCGTCGGCGATCTGCGCCACCCGCCAACCTCGGCGGCGGCAAATAGCGCCGGCATGTTAAAAGTCGGCGCAAACGTTTTGTACCACTAGAACTTCGGACAAAGCCGCCTGAGTCACAACGCCCGGACATCAAGGCCAGTCGAGCCGCAAGCGCAGCAGGCGCACGGAATGATCCGCCCCGGTACCCACCGGATCGGTCACGGTTACACGAATGGTGTCGCCATTTACCTCTTCCTCCACGGTCGCCGGTCCGCTCCATGAGGATGCCCCCGGCTCAAGGGTGGCGACCTCGGTCCATGCGCCGGCCTCCAGTGTCGAAGCAGCCTCGACGACCAGCCGTACGTCGGCGGCCGGACGCCGGTTGAAGTGTATTGCCGGAGCAGCGTCGACGCCCGGCAGGCCGTCGTGTGCGTTGTCCAGGAGGTCGAGGGCGAGAGCGAACTCCACGCCGAGCGAAATGCCGCGGTTGTCGGGATCGTCCGTCCACCGGTCACCGGAGGCGGGATCTTCACCGAAGCGTTGCCGGTGCCATGCCACAAACGTTCCCTCATCGCCGATACCGAGCGGCTTGGAGACAACACGCCCGGCGTCCGCGTCGAAGCGCAATTCGCTGCCGTCGACCGTCAGGCGGGCGTCGAGTCCCGTGCCCGCTATTTCACCTGTGGGCGGAGTGCCGTCGCCCGTCATCCACGCGACCCATATCTCGCCGGCCTGGGCTTCGGTGTGGATGCCGAGATTGCCGCCGTCCGTCGTGACCGAAGCGTTGGCGGGATGCATTACCCAACCCTTGAGGTACGATTCGCCGTTGCCGCGGAGGAGAAAACTGGCCCGCCCGCCTTCGCTGCCCACGGTGAGCTGGATCGCCGTGGCCCGGGGACTCGTGAGGTTGGCATGCCATGTCACCGTGCGGGTCTGGTCGGCGGTAAACGCATCAAAGGAACTGAACAGGGCCGACCCGTTGTCGCGACGTCCCCGGAAATCCACGACAAGCTGCCTCCGGATCGGCTCGACCATCCCGAGATGGTTGTAGGCCGAGCCACTTTCGACAACGATATCCGCCGTATCGGTGTCCGTGGCAAAGGATACGCGGCGTCCGGTTTCGTTGTTTGTGGGCCGCGCCCCGTCGACGAGGATGGACGTGTAATTGGTCGGAACGGAGGTTCCGGTGCCGGGTCCGTGAAAGAAGAGCGAGTTGTTCGAGAAGAGGCTCATCGCAAGGGTCTCTTCCGCGTTCCACGCCCGCGGCTGGTGGTCGTTGTCGGCCATGAGATTGCCCAGTGTGTCGTGGGTGTCCCGCCAACGGTTGCGGAAAAAGTGGGCGCCGTGGTTGTCTTCAATGGCCGCCGGCCAGAGACCGGTCGGATCCGCGCTCTCGCCTTCGGTGGGGTAGAAAAGCAGTGCATAGGTCGTGCCCGCACGGTGCTGGTCGTATTTGGCCGCGGGCGGCAGCGGCGAGACCACCCCGGTGACACGGTCGTAGAAGTGCCGGTAGTAGGGAGCGTCGGCGTGCCCGTCCACAAACCCGAGAAGCGTGGAGAGCAGACCTTCCTCATAAAAGTCGGGGTTGGCCACACCGGTGAACGGATAAATCGGCATGTCACGCCGGTGGGCGTCGAGACTGCTGTAAGCAAAGGAGACCGCGTACATCATCATGCGCCATGGAGCGCGGTCGCGGAGGGGCGCGCTGAGCGCGGTGTTTCCCGTCACTTCTTCGAGCGCAAGCGCGGCGGGATAGAGAAAACTGCCTCCGTAGTTTTTGTACCCAAGACCTTCCTGCGTGTACCCGGCGCTCCCGTAGGCGACTCCGCTGTGCCGGTCGAGGAGGAAAATGAGACTGTCCATCCGTGACGCGCGTTCCGTCTCCTCGCCCGCCGCAAGGATGAGGAGGAGTTCGGCGCTGCGGCAGACGGCCACCCAATTGGAAGCGCCGGGGTTCTGGAAATTCGGGTGACTGAAAGACGGCCACTGGTCGAGCCCCGCTTCGATGCGCTCGCGCACCCACTCGCGGTCGCTCTCACTCCAGCCCTCCTTCGCCCAGTCGTAGGCGAAGGCGAAACCGAGTGTCACAGCGGCGCGCCAGAGACCGTTGCTGTGGGTGATGCCTCCGCCGCTGATTGCCTGGAGGGCTTCAAGGGCTTTGTCGGCATACTGCTGTTCATCCGTGACGAGGTAGAGGAGAGCGGCTTCTCGGGCATACCATGCGTTCAGGTAGTCAGCGCGGTCCTCATGGAATCCGCCCCGGTAGGCCGACGCCCCGGCATCGGCCCTCGCGCGCATGGCGCCGACGACTTCCGCATGGTGCGATCCGGGCACCGCGGCCGCCGCGCGAATGGCCTCGAGCCGTTCGGCAGTGGCGAAGAGACGGCCTTCGCGGGGAACAAAGACAAAATCGAAGGCAGGCGACTCCACCGGCTCCGCTCCTTCCGCGGAAAACGTGATCCGGTAGTCCGTGCCAATCGCGGGCAGCAGAAGGTCCGCAAACGTCGCCACACCATCCACACCTGTCGTGACCGTAACCGTACTTTCCGCCGCGAACGGCTCGGGCGAGAGACTCGCTGTGACCTCCGCAAAAGGCACGGGTGTCCCGTCGAGCAGCGCCGCGCGGACAGACGGCGCGGGCTCGACCGGCGTCGGTGCCGCGTAAGCCCCGGTCTCTCCCGGCGCGGTCAGAATTTCCAGCATTTCCGGCGGCACAACCGGAGTGGCGTCGAAGGGTTGCGATTGCAGCCCGGGGAGATCCGCGACCGTGAAGGTGATGCGGTAATCCGTCCCCACTTCGTCGATACGCAGATTGTCGAAGTGCGCGACGCCGTTGAAATCCGCCGCGACTGTTGTTGTCGAATCCGGCGCGAAGGAACCGGGCTGCAGCGTAGCCGTAACGGGCACCCCCCAGCGGACGGGCACGCCGTCTGCATCTTCCACGAGAACCTCCGTCGCCGGCACAGTCCCCGGAAGCTCCTCGTCGACGGGGATGAAGGTGCGCGCGGGCTGCGCCAGAACGGTCACGGTAGCCGGAGCCACGCCGTCGTCCAATTCACCCTCGACACGGATGTTGTCGAAATGGCCGCCGTTGGTCGTGCCCACGCCTCCGCCGTCCGCGCTGAACCGCAGACGCACGCGGACGTCGGGATTGTTGTCGAGCGCGGTAAATCCGGAGAAATCAAAACTCAGCGCCGTCCAGGCGGTCAGGGGTGTGTTGCTGTAGGTCTCAAAGGTTTCATAGGTCGCGCCCCCGTCGCCGCTCCATTCCACCGTAGTGCTTCCGGGAAAAGCACTGTCCGCAAAGCGGAAGGCAAAACTGAACCGGATGCCGACATACCCCGTCGTATCGACGCGCGCCTCGATGACGCCATTGTTCCAGCGCGACGCCCGCTGCAGGCGAATGTATCCGCCTGCTTCGGTCCCCGGCGAGGCGTTGACTGTTGTTCCGTTTCCCGTGTCGCGGACGAAATTGGTCCCGCCAGTGTAGTTGCTCTGGTTGACATAGAGCGTTCCCGCACCAGCGTCGGCGTCGAAAAACTCGTTGTTGCCGCCCGATGTCGTCGTGGCGGCGAGGTTGTTGAAATTCCATTCCGCCAGAGTGTCGGCAAACAACGGCGCGACGGCGCACAGCGAAAGAAGGAACAGTAAGGCAAGGGGAATCTTCATACGGTCGGGGAATCGGGGACTAAACGGAATATCGGAACGGTAGGGAGACAATGCGCCGAAGATCAAGGACCAATCGGAAAAAACCGCGGCGAAACAAGGATGCCCTTTCTCATGCCTGAAGACAAAGTCGCGCCCGCGAAACCGAAATCCCTATGTAATGCACCGTTATTAAAACCGCGCGGCGGACGTCGTCTTGAGAAACTCAGGGCAGTTCCAACTGCAATCGCATGAAGAGGCCCGCGCCCCTTTCCGGACCAGAGAGATCCAAAATCGGCAAAGGAGGCGTCTGAAGTGCTCTCCGAGAGAACCTCGACCTCATTTCGCATGCGCCCGCCGGTCATTTCCATGATGGGAAATCCGGTTTTGAGGAACCACAGTGATTCAGCGGGGCGAGAGTATAAAGAACCTTTGTTTGGGCAGGCAGCCGGATCCGTGCAATGGTGGAGCGTGAGCAAGGACCGTCACCGTATCGAAGCACCTGTCGCCATAGGGCAGCGTGCGGGCGTCGTAGAGGTCGAGGGGCAGCTGCGTGCGGTTGAGATCGACCACATC
Organism: Opitutales bacterium; assembly: GCA_020831525.1. Taxonomy (GTDB): domain Bacteria; phylum Verrucomicrobiota; class Verrucomicrobiia; order Opitutales; family Oceanipulchritudinaceae; genus SLLG01. Next base: position 36,473 of record JAFIGH010000022.1, on the reverse strand, counting down.
CGCGAGCCGCACCTCCACATCCGTGCTCTCCGCCGCGCACTGCTACGGATGCACCACTGGCAACGGCTCCAGCTGCGGCGGCGCCGTGGTTGCATTTGCATGAGAATCTCCTGCGAGGCGACGGGGCGCTCACGGCGGCACGGAACCCATTCTCCTCGAGCGGAAGTCGCGCATTTCGGGGCTCACGCGAGTGCCGTCTTCGATGCGGTCGGCGGGATGGGCAATGACCGTTTCGTTCTCGTCCAATCCCGAGACGACTCGCAGGCGGATGCCGCTGCGACGGTCGGTCTCGACCTTGCGCAGACGGGCGCGGTTGTCCTCAACGACGAAAACACTGGGCTTACCGTCTTTATGGAAGAGGGCTCCGGCGGGGATCTGCAGGGCGTCGTCCTCATGCCAGAGAATGAAACGGGCCTCGACCCGGTAACCGGTCCCCAACCGCTCCCACTCCGCGCGGTCTTCCGCGAAGTCGATGCGCACGGGCACGCGCTGCTCTTCGACGCCGAGAGCGGAGATCCGCTCGAACCCGGCGGGATCGACGCGGCGCACGGTCGCGGCGAGATCTCTGCCGCCGCCCCAGCGGCTGAGAATGACTTCCATACCCGGCCGGACCCGGACAGCATCCATGGACAGTAGATCCACCCGCACTTCAAGAAAGGAGAGGTCGCCGATCTCCAGAACCGATTCGCCACTCTGGACAGGACCTTCGTCGCGCCGGTGGCGGGCGAGGACGACGCCGTCCAGCGGCGAGCGGACACGGATGATGTCGTCCTCAGCGTCGACCCGCCGACCCTGCGATACATCGATCGAGGAGCGCGCCTGCGCGACCTCGAAGCGCGCCACTTCGACTGAGTTCCGCGCCGCACGTTCAGCGGTGCGCGCCCTGTCGCGGCGGTCGCGCCACAACTCCAGTTGCGAGGCGGGCACAGCGTCACGCCGGTAGAGCGATTCGGTGCGCTCGTATTCCTTCTCTGCGTACTGACGTTCGAGTTCCCGCGCCTCAGCTTCGGCCTCGACGGCATGCAGTCGTGCCTGTGCAGCGTTCACACGGGCACGAGCTTCCTCCAGACTCCGCGCATCGAGCGCCGGGGCCGGGCTCGGCTCCAGCTCGAACAGAAGGTCCTCCACGCCGACCGTATCGCCCTCCTCGAGGGTGACGCGCCGCAGGTATCCCGCGACGGGTGCGGAGACGACATACGGGTTGCGCAAGGTGGTGTATCCTTCCTCTTCGACGTATTCTGTGAACGGTCCGCGCTCCACCCGCACGACGGTTGCCGGAACCGGGGCCGGACGCAGGGCGTAGGCAAGAACCGCGACGACAAGAACAGCGGCGGGGATGAGGATGAGCTTTTTCTTTGAAGTCATATGAACAGACGTGAGGGAATCATTGGCAGCCCGGGGTACTGCTATATTTCATTCACCGGTTTTGAGCGCGGTGACCATGTCGATGCGGAGTATTCGTTTGCTCATGACAAGGACAGACAACACCGAAGCAGTGAGAACACCGGCGGCTGAAAACGCAAAAGTCCATGGTGTGAGGATGAAGGGCACGCGGTACATGTCGAGAGCCATCGCTTGGTTGAGGGCGTAGGCAAAGCCGACACCGATACCCCATCCGGCGGGAATAGCGACGAAGGTGAGTAGGGCCACTTCACCAATGAGTATCCACGACACCTCAAACCGGGTGAAACCGAGGACCCGCAAGGTCGCGAGTTCCCGCATGCGCTCGGCGAGGGCAATACGCGCGTTGTTGTAGATGACGGCGAACGCGATGGAGACGGACAGGAGAAGGACGATGCCCATGAATGCGAGCAAGGTGTCGTCGAGATGCCGCCGGAACGCCGCCTCGGCGTCACCGACGAGCCCGATGCCATCGACCCGCGCCAAGTCGCGCAGTTCGCGAAAGAGGGTGTCGCGTTGCTCATCGTCGGTGAGTATCCACGCGCCCGAAATCGCCGGCCCTTCGCGCATGAGGCGGTTGACGGCGCGGCGCTCCATGTAGGCGCTCACCCCGATGGGTTCCTCGACGACCCCGGCCAGCGGCACGGACAGTGTGCGCCGCCGTCCTTCGAGCAGCTCAACCTGCACAGAGTCCCCCGGCCGGATGCCGAGGTAGTCGGCGAGGTATGTCGTCAGAAGGATGCCTTCGGGAGGGACGGGCACAGGACGGCGCTCTGCGTCCACAATGCCCCGCAGGCGGGATTCTGCGTCGATCCCGAGGAGACTGGTTTGGTACTCGCTTGTTCCGTTGACGAGCCGCACCGGCACAGACCGGTAGCCCTCAACGAATCGCACGCCCGGCTTGTGGAGGAGTTCCCCTGCGGCGCGTTCTGGCGTCGGCTCGGTGAAGGTTAGGTGGATGTCCATCAGGAGGACGAACCGGTATTGGAAATCGACCATGTGGTCGATGGCTTTGAACATTTGGCTGCCGACTAGTAACAAAGCGCCGGCGAGGGCGATCCCGGTGACAGACAAACCGGCCTTGAGCGGATGGCGCGACAGGTTGCGTAGGACAATCCGCGTCGGTTGACTGACGCGCGTCCAGAGGGCAGACCGTTCCAGCGCGGTGCGGTGGAAACGCTCGGGTAGCGGGGGGCGCATGGCTTCGGCGGGCGGCAGCGAAACGGCGGAGCGCACGGCACCGTAGGCACCGAGAAACGCGGCGCCGCCCGCCACCAGAAACGCCACCGCCATCACCCATGCCTGGAGGCGGAAGCTGATCTCCGGAAAGCGGAAATACTCCATGTAGAGGCGGGCAAGACCGTCCGCGGCCCATGCGCCGAGAGCCGTTCCGACGACCGCCCCGACCATGACAATCAAACCCGTGAACAGCGCGTAATGTGCCGCGATTTCCGTGTTGGTGTGGCCGAACGCCTTGAGGACGGCGATCTGCTCGCGCTGCGTGCGGATGATCCGGCCCATGAGCACATGCAGGAGAAACGCGGCGACACCGAGAAAGATGACGGGAAGAACGGTCGCCATCGTGCGCACTTGCTCCAGCTCCTCTTGGAGAAAACGGTGCGACAACTGGTCTTCACGCCCATAGGCGCCGATCCCGCCGTAAGGGGCGAGGACCTCATCGACCAAGGCAATCACCCGCTCGGGCGAAGCGTCCGGGCGAAGCGTAAAGACGGCATTGTTGAACGCACCGTCCATCGCGAATGCCTTCGCGAGCCCGCGCTCTCTCATCCAGAGCACTCCATAGCGCTTGTAGTCGGGCACGAGGTCATTGGGACCGAGCTGGTAGATAAACTCCGGCGAAAGAACGATGCCGGACACAGTGAGGGTCTCCAATTGACCGCGGATGATGACGTCGAGGGTGTCGCCCGGGCGCAGTCCATGGGCCTCGGCGAAGACCTCGTTGACGGCCATGGCATCGGCCCGCCACGGCGGAGGAAAGTCGCCCTCGCGAAGATAGAGCCGGTTGACAAGGGGCTCATGCTCTTCCGGCAGCGAAACGATCCGTCCGCGCACGGGTTCGCCGAATCCCTGGACTTCTATGCGGACGGAAGCGGACACACGGGTCTCCACGTGGTTGACTCCGTCGACATCCCGCAGTCGCCCGGCCACATTGTTCGGTGCGCGCTTGAGGTCGGCGAACACCTCCGCGAATTGACGGTCTTCGTAAAACCGATTTTGCGTCAGCGTAAGCGCATCGTATGTAGTGACGAATACAATCAGAATCATCACCCCCGCCGCCACGACCACACCAATTGCCGCCGACTGGCCCTTCATGGCGCCGACATCGCGGAACAGCTTGCGGTGCAGATTACGCATCGGAGTTCACCATTCCAGCTCCGCGGGCGCGCGGCGCTTGTCGTTGCGGTGTTCGTTCACGATCTTGCCGTCGCTCATACGCACCACACGGTCGGCCATTTCGCCGATTACTTCGTTGTGGGTGATGAGGGCGGTCGTCGTGCCCAGCCCGCGGTTGATACTTTCAATGGCTTCGAGCACGGCGGCGCTCGTCTTGGAGTCGAGAGCCCCGGTGGGTTCGTCGCAGAGCAGAACAGTCGGCCGTTTTGCGATGGCCCGGGCAATGGCCACCCGCTGTTGCTGGCCACCGGACAACTGCGACGGAAAGTGATCCATGCGGTCATCCAGTCCGACCAGTTCAAGCGCCTTTTCCGGTGTCATCGGATCTTCCGCGATCTCGGTGACGATGGCGACGTTCTCACGCGCCGTCAGGCTTGGAATCATATTGTATGCCTGAAAAACAAACCCGACCTCGTGGCGGCGGTAGCGCGTGAGCGCACGCTCGCCCGCCCGCGTGAGGTCCCGGTCACGGTAGGTGACCGTGCCGCCGGATGCCGTGTCGAGCCCGCCGAGGATATTGAGAAGGGTTGACTTCCCGCAACCCGACGGACCCAGCAGCACCATCAACTCTCCAGCGTAAAGCGCCATGTCCACCCCGCGCAGCGCGTGGATTTTCACCTCACCCATGTCATAGACTTTGGTGACCCCCTCCGTGCGGAAGACGGCGCGGCGGTCCTGTTTCCGTTCGTTGACCACTTTGCGCAGTCTTGCCACAGCGCGGACAACTGGGAAGACAAATCGAACCCGTCGCCCGCTGCCGCAGTCAGACGACGGGCTTAAAGAGGGCTTCGCGGTTGCGGCGGGTGATGGGCGTCCACCGAGGCACGGGCAGCATGTCGAGAAACCGTTTGCCGTAGGATTTGTGGAGCACGCGCGAGTCGAGGATAGTGATGGTGCCGCGGTCGATCTTGGTGCGGATGAGTCGTCCAATTCCCTGGCGGAATTTCATGACGGCGTTGGGCAGCATGACCTCCGCGAAAGCGTTGCGCCCTTCGGCGACACATCGCTCGGCCTTTGCCTCGGCGACGGGCTCGGTGGGGTTCTCAAAAGGCAACCGCGTAACGATCACCTGCGCGAGCGCGTCACCCGCTACATCGACACCCGTCCAAAAACTGTCCGTGCCGAAGAGAATGGCGTTGCCCGCCGCGCGCATGCGCTGAATGAGATCGGTTCGGCTACCGTCGCGCCCCTGCACAAGGAACGGACGCCCGGCGGCCGCGAACCGCGGCCCCGTGGCATCGGCGACACTGTTCATGTCGGCGTAGCTGGTGAAGAGGACAAGCGTGCCGCCCCCGCATGCAAGGGCGCAGTATCCGGTCATGTCGGCAAGGTATTCGACGTCGAGGCGCGCGTTCTCGCGTGTCGGCGGCGGCATATCGGAGGCGGCGAAGACGCAGGTGTTATGCTCGAAGTCGAAGGGGGACTGGACTTGGAGCGTACGGCCTTCGTCCGCCCCCACGGTGGCCATGAAACGCTCTAGGCCGGGGCTGTCGGCGAGGGTCGCGCTTGTCATGACAACGCTGGTACCGCGCCCGTAGAGCGCTTCGCGGAGAACGGGAGCGACATCGATTGGTGCGGACCGCAGGGTGACAATCGTCTGTCGTCGCCCGCTCTTCTCGATCCAGTAAACATCGTCGGGACTGGATAGCGTGAGACACTCCCGCATGGCCGCGACGTAGCCCGAGAGGAGTTGGCGCAGCCCCGTCGCCTCGTCGCGGAGGGGTCCTTCGTCGAGCTGGGCAATGCGGTCGCCGAGTCGCTTGAGGAGCGCGGCAAACGGCTCTTCGAAGACGGGGTCGGCCCAGTCTTCCTCGTTCACCCGTACAACGGTGCGCTTCCGCAGGTATTCGGCGGCGACGGCATCGAAAAACTGGCGCGCTCCGTCGAGGGCACGCTGCACAAGCACGGCGTCGCCGCGGTGGCCGATCTTGTCGAGGAGACCGCGGTTCTTCTTTCGCTCGGGGTTGCAGAGGCGCAGGAGCGTGCGCCGCACGCCGTAGGAGCTGACGCGGTGACCAAAGTGCCCCGTGGCGACAGCGGCCACGGTGTGCGCCTCGTCGAGGACCAGAAAGTCGTTGGGCAGGAGGACGCCCGGCGTCTTCCCCTTCGGCTGCATGCCCGCGCCGAGGAGGGCGAAGAGCAGGCTGTGGTTGACGATCACGACATGCGCCTCCTGCATCTTCTTGCGCGCCCTGCGGTACGGGCAGGTGTCGGGCGAGCAGTTGCGTGGGTTGCAGGCGGAGCCTTCCGCGTTGACCCATTCCCAGACTTCGCGGTCCGGCTCCGGAGAGATCTCGTGAAAGAGACCCGTCTCCGTAGTCACCGACCACTCGGCAACGCGCTCGAGGTCGGCCTGCTGGGCCGTTTTGAATAGCTCGGACCGCGTCTCGATGGCTTGGGCAAGGCGGGTACCGCAAAGGTAGTTGCCTCGCCCGACCATCAGCGCCGTACGGAATTCCGCGAAGGGAGCCAGCTCTGGCACCGCGGCGAAAAGTCGGCGGCAGAGTTCGAGGTCCTTCTTGAGGATCTGTTCCTGAAGCGCGATGGTGTGCGTGGATACGATAAACGGCCGCTTCTCGGCGACGGCGCGGAGGATGCCCGGAACAAGGTAGGCAAGGCTTTTGCCCACGCCCGTGCCCGCTTCCGCGAAAAGCGCGTCGCCCTCCGCAAGTGCCTCGGCCACGGCGGCGGCCATGGCACCCTGTTCGGGGCGGTGTTCAAGGCCGAGGGTGTCCGCGAGCCAACCGGACTCCCCGAAAATCCGGTCCATGGACGGAAGCTCCGGCGCTTCCGCCGTTTCACCTCCGCAGTCCTCGCGCAATCCGATCATCGCGCAAAAGAAAGCGGTTCCGGCACGGATTTCAACGGCTATCGGAAATCCCCGTCTTTGGGGTTGCCGCCTCTTTCCCATGCACTGAAGCTTGGCGGCCATGGTGTCGGACAAACTGGCGAAACTCCTCATCCTGCAAGACCGCGACGCGCGGCACGGACAGTTGCTGCGGCAGCGCGACTCCATCCCCGCCGAGCGGGAAAAAGCGCGCGCCTCTATTGCCACGGAAGAGGCCCGCCGGAAAGAGAACAGTGCCGCGCTCAAGCGCCTCGAGGTGCAGCGGGAAGAACTGGAGGGCCGGGTTGAAGACTTGGAGGAAGCCGTTCGGAAATACCAGACGCAGCAGCTTCAGGTGAAGAAGAACGACGAATATGCCGCACTCGAACACGAAATCGCGACCGCCCGCGCCAAGATCAGCGAGACCGAGGATGACGAACTGACTGTCCTCGAAGCCATCGACCAGAAAGCCGCCGCCAACAAACGGGAAGAAGAGGAAATCAACGAACGCATCCGCGTCTTCGAAGGCGAACTGAAGCGCCTCGACGAGGCGGAACGCGAAGTGGAGGCAGCGATTGTAGCGGGCCGCGACGCCGTGACGGAAGCGGAAGCTGAGGTGGACCCGGCGCTCGTCGAGAGCTACCGCTTCGTGAAAACCCAGGTCAAACGCCCGCCCTATGTCGTCCCCTTGAAAGAGAGCCGCTGCGGCGGATGCCACCTCAAAGTCTCCGGCGAAATCGAAAGCGGCGCGCGCAAGGGCCACGAAATCGTCCGCTGCGACAACTGCGCCCGCATCGTCTACTTCGAACGATAAAGCCGTTCTTTCCGCGGCACGCTCAAAGAAATCGAATCACAACCGCCCCCCTCCACCACGCCAACCGCAGCGCAAGCCAGTCAAATATTTTAATTCACAGTTTATAATACCCGTTAAATATCTGCGATTTAAAAAAAACGAATAATTACCTATGAAAATTTCTTGTAATGGAGGACCGGCTTCCGCAATCTGCGGACACCATGAGCTATCATCTCCGAATAAAGACGGAACACCGGGCGGCTTTCCACTGTGTCTGCCGCGTTACCCGGCAACTGGGGCTGCTTGGTGAACCGGAGCGCGATGCGCTGGCGGCGGCGATGCGGCGGGCGGCGGCGTTCTCGGGTGTGGAACTGCTGGCCTACTGCGTGCTCTCCAACCACTTCCACCTCCTCGTGCGGGTCGATCCGCAGGCGCGCGAATGCGGTGACGAGGAGCTGCTCAAACGCTTCCGCGCCCTCTACGGGGAGGAGCGCGCGCAGTGCCTCGGCATGGACGCCAAGGACCTCGAAACCCTCTTCGCCGACCCCGCCCGCGCGGAGACGGCGGAGAAAGTGCGCGCGAAGCTCTTCGCGCGCATGGGGGATGTCTCGGCCTTCATGCAGACGCTCAAGCAGCGCTACACCAAGTGGTTCAACCGCACCCACAGCGGCGACGGGACGCTCTGGTCGGAGCGCTTCCGCAGCGTGCTCGTGCAGGACGCCTCGGGTCCCCTGCGCACGGTGGCGGCCTACATCGACCTCAACGCGGTGCGCGCGGGGCTGGTGGATGACCCGAAGAACTACCGCTGGTGCGGCTACGCCGCGGCCTTGGCGGGCGACGAGGAACTGCGGCGCGCCTACGGAGGTTTCTTCCCGCAGGCGAAGGAGGCGAATGCAGCACTCGCGGACTACCGGATCTACCTTTTGGGCAAGGGACGCCTGCCGAAGCGCGACGGCACCGGCGCACGTGTGCCGGAGCGCGTCGCGGCGGAAGCCCGTGCGAGCAGCAACCGCCTGCCCGCACACGAGTTGCTGCTTCGTAAGACGCGGCACTTCAGTGAGGGCTTGGTGCTGGGCACGAAGGCCTTTGTAGAAGCGGCACTGCGCGGACGCGAAGGCCTGCGCTACCGGCGCAAGCGCGCGCCCAAGCCGGTGCCCTCCCCTGCCGAAGAGGAAGCCCTTGCCTGCGCGCGCCAGTGGTTGCGCGCAAAACAATCGGACTCCAGATAGCGCAGTTTTCAGCACAATTCTCGGGTCGGATCCAGTCGAACGCACCCGGCGGGTTCCCGATCATCGAAATCCGCGCTTGCGGCGGCTTTCCGGTATCCCATACTTTGCGTCGCTCTCACATCGCCGCTGTCGTTACCGGGCAAAAAAACGCGGATTTCTGTCTTTTCGCGCTTTTCCCGTTCGTTACAGGGGCTGAACTCAATCAAGCGACGCTCTATGGAACCGACACAACAACCCACCGAACACATGGTCCTCTTCCGCTCGACCGGCTGGAGCAAGGACCTCTCGCCCGACGAAATGCAGGCGGTCATGGACCGCACCTACGCATGGTTTGACCGCCTGCGCGCGGAGGGAAAAATGAAGGCTGCCCAGCCGCTCTTCGACGAGGGGAAGATCGTCACCGGCCGCTCCAACCGCGTAGTCACAGACGGACCGTTCGCCGAGTCCAAGGAGGCGGTGGGCGGATACCTCATTCTCACAGTGGATACGATGGAGGAAGCGCTCGAAATCGCAAAAGGATGGCCTCTGCTCGACTGCGGCTCGACGCTTGAGGTGCGGCCTGTCGCTCCGGAATGCCCCGATTTCCACCGACTGCGCCACCGACGCGCGCATGCCCTGAATTAACCCGACCGGGAGTTTATTCCACCGGAAATGCCTGCGGCACCGGACAACGGCAAACCGCCGGAAACGGCGGTGAGACGGCTCGCCGATGACCTGTTCCGGCGGGAATCGGGTCGGCTTGTATCGATGTTGACGGGCATTTTCGGGATCCACCGTCTTGAACTCGCCGAGGATGTTGTGCAGGAAGCGCTGGCACGCGCCCTCGAAACCTGGCCCTACTACGGCGTACCGGACAATCCGCCGGCGTGGCTGATGCAGACGGCCAAGCACCTTGCCCTCGACCGCATCCGCCGCGAAAGCCGCTTCCGGGACAAACAGCCGGACATCATCGCCGACCTTAAGCAGCGCATGCGGGCTGAAGACAGGCCGAACGCCGCCTTCGATGATGAGATCCGCGATGACCGGCTGCGCCTCATATTCGCCTGCTGCCACCCGACGCTTCCACTGGAGATGCAGACAGCACTCGCCCTGAAGGTGCTCTGCGGGTTCGGCCCGCAGGAAATCGCGCGCGCCTTTCTTGCGAGCGAAGCCGCCGTCTTGAAACGTCTGACACGTGCCCGGGGGCGGTTGCAGGCCGACGGTGTCCGCTTCGAAATCCCCGCCGGCCCCGAGCTCACCGTGCGGCTCGACGGCGTTCTCGCGACACTCTATCTCCTCTTCAACGAAGGCTACAAAGCATCGGAAGGCGACCGCATCGTGCGCGGCGAACTGTGCCGCGAGGCGATCCGCCTGACGGAATTGCTCGCGGCCCACCCCGTTGCCGGGCAACCGCGGGTGCATGCGCTGCTTTCGCTCATGCTCCTGAACGCCGCCCGGCTCCCGGCAAGGACCGATGCGGACGGCTCAATCCTACGCCTCGCCGAGCAGGACCGGCGCCTCTGGAATCGTGCGATGATACAGCGCGGGATTTATCATCTGGACCGAGCGTCCTCCGGCGACACGCTCAGTGCCTACCACCTGCAGGCGGGGATCGCCGCATGCCACTGTCTCGCCGCCGACGCTGCGTCGACCGATTGGCACCGGATTCTAAACCTGTATGATCACCTCGCTGAGATCGATGACTCACCTGTTGTCGCTGTAAACCGCGCCGTGGCGGTGGCCAGAGTCCACGGTCCGGCCCGGGCTATCCGTGAACTGGAGCGCCGGATGGAGGGATCGTCCCTCGACCGCTATTACCTCACCCATGCCGTCCTTGGCGAACTGGAGCAGAGGCGCGACCGCCACGCCGCAGCCGCTGTCCACTTTCTGCACGCTCTCAAACTCGCAGAGGTCGCGCCGGAACGCGCGCTCCTCGAACGCCGACTCCGCGAATGCCGCAAGGGATAGAGAAAAACCAAACGACCTGTCCCAACCCGTCTTCTTCGTTCGTTCATTCAACCATAAATCCAAATTCAGCACACCATGCACGTATACTTTGAAATTCAGGCATCGGACCCGGAGAGGGCCATACACTTCTACAAGACCGTCTTTGACTGGACCTTTGAAAGGGCCGAAGGACTCCCCGTCGATTACTGGCGCATTGATACAGGAAACGGCCGGGGCGGCCTCCTGCGCCGTCCCGCCGACACCCCTCCTCCAGAATGCGGGACAAACGCCTTTGTCTGTTCCTTCGACGTCGAAGACTTTGACCGCGCGGCTGACCATGTGAAGAGCCTCGGTGGTCAGACAGCGCTCCCGAAGTTCCCGGTCAGGGGCATTTGCTGGCAAGGCTACTTCATCGATACAGAAGGCAACACCTTCGGCATCTACGAACCTGATCCGAACGCCGGTTGATAAACCCGCAACCATGCCGCGCCCCGTCCTCCGGCTCGCCACCGGAAAACTGAATACCGCCGAACGAAACCACTTCCTCGGAAAGCGGAAAGACGCTGAACAGCGAACCGCCGAACCGTAATCATCACTCTTTCGAACGCTCATGAAAATCGCCGTCATCATCGTCCGCACGCTTCTCGGCCTGCTCTTTCTATTTGCCTCCGTGGCGTATTTCTTCGACCTCGTCACACCGCCTGAACCAGAGGGCGCGCTCAGAGAATTCAACGAAGGCCTCGCCGCCGCCGGATACCTCCTGCCGCTTGTCAAAACCGTCGAGCTCTTGTGCGCCCTCGCCTTTCTCTCGGGCCGCTTTGCGCCGCTGGCGGCGGTGGTGCTTTTCCCGGTCAGCCTGAACATATTCCTCGTCCACCTCTTCCTCGATCCGGCGGGCCTTCCCGTGGCCGCGTTTGTCCTCGGAGGCAACGCATTCCTCGGCTTCGCCTGCCGGGCGCACTACCGCGGCCTGTGGTCCGCGAACACCCGTTTGTCATAAACCCGCACATCCTGATTCCTTCATGCCACACAAAATCTTCGTCAACCTTCCCGTAGAGAACCTTGAGCGGTCTATCGATTTCTTCACCCGGCTTGGATTCGCCTTCGATCCCCGGTTTACCGACCGCAACGCGGCTTGCATGGTCATCGGCGAGAACATGTTCGCCATGCTTCTTGTCGAAGACTTCTTCCGCGGATTCACCGGCAAAGAGGTTTGCAACACCGCCCGATGCAACGAAGTCCTCGTCGCCCTCGCCTTCGACAGCCGCGACGAAGTGAACGACATTGTCGACAAAGCATGGAATCACGGCGGTACCGTCCCGAACGAACCAACCGACCATGGCTGGATGTACCAATGGGCGTTCCTCGATCCCGACGGCCACCGCTGGGAACCCATTTTCATCGACGAGAGCGCGGTTCCGGTAGGCGCCGGAGCCGATGCCTCGGCACCAACCACCGAAAGCACCGATCATGAGTAAATACATCGACGGGTTTGTCCTTCCCATACCCAAGGACAAACTGGACGCCTATCGCGCGACGGCGGAAAAAGCCGCCAAACTGTGGAAAGAACACGGCGCGCTCGAATATGTGGAAGCGGTCGGCGACGACCTGGAGGCAGAGTCCATGATGGAAATGACACCGTTTCCCCGGCTCGCGGGAACGGGTCCGGACGAAACAGTGGTCTTCGCCTACATCGTCTATAAATCCCGCGAACACCGCGACGCGGTGAATGCCAAAGTCATGGCCGACCCGCGCATCAAGGATATCTGTCCGGCAGAAACCGAAGCGGTCTTCGACATGAAGCGCATGGCCTACGGCGGCTTCCGCGTCATCGTGGAGTCCTGAGCAAAGAAATCCTTTACGCATCTGATAACCCGCAATTGGAAAACCGCATAAATACCGAAACAACAATGACCAACACCAAATACCAGCCCGGTGGATACCACACCATCACACCCTACCTCAACATCAAGGACGCTCCCGGATTCATCGAGTTCGCAAAGCGCGTCTTCGGCGCCGAAATCACGGAACGTATCGACGGACCCGGCGGCAGCATCATGCACGCGGAAATCCGCATCGGCGACTCCGTTGTCATGCTCAGCGAAGCCTGCGAACAGCGCGGGCCGATGCCGTCCAGCCTCTACGTCTACGTGGACGACATGAACAGCGTCTACAAGCGCGCCGTCGAGGCCGGTGCGAAACCGGAAATGCCGCCCGCCGATATGTTTTGGGGCGACCGCTTCGGTAACGTGACGGACGCATGGGGCATCCAGTGGTCCATTGCCACCCACGTCGAAGACGTCTCGCCCGACGAACTGAAGAAGCGCGCGGAAGCCTTCGCCAAGCAAATGGCGGCGGGCGGCGGTCCGGGCTGATATTGGACCGGCGGAGGAGCGACGATTTCCCGTTCGCCAAATCCGGCGAAGCGACAAAAGTCGTTGCTTCGTGAAAAGTGCGCAACGCTCTACCCGACCCATACTGAGGCGGCTTCGCCGGTGCCTCGTCGTCGCTGCCGTAGTCACCGGTGTGGCCGCCGTCACCGTTGCCCTCTTCTTTGCGCGCCGGGCCGTCCTGGAACCGGGGGAAACGGCCGACACGGAGGTCTTTCCAGGAATCACCTACCGCATGGAACAGATAGCCGGGCGGGGAAGCCCGTTCGCCCACAGCGTGACGGTGGACATGAACCATCCCGGTGTGCGCGTGTCTGTCTCCAATCCGGACACCGAGGCCGAGCGCCCCTTCCGCCTCGCTCCTGCGGAGTGGAAACTGCGCCGGGGCGGCTACGCCGTGCTCCTCAACGGTGCCCGCTACAAACCGGCAGGATACATGAACAGCCTTCCCGGACGCGCCGTGGAGTCGGTCGAGCTTGTCGTCGGTGACGGTGCGGCGGCGGGCCACCGCAGCATCTCCCACCTCATCGGGTGGGACGCAGAGGGAAGATTGCTCGTCCCGACCAACCGTCCCGCTCCGGAGGAAGCCGTGGCCGACGCTGCCCACGGAATCGGGCTCCTCTCGCTGCTCATACGCGGCGGGGAGATCGATCCGGACGCGGCGGACCCCTACTTCGCCGAGCGTGTCATCAACCGTACCTTCATCGGCATCGATCCGGAGGCGGGTATACTTATGCTCTTCGCGTTTGCCAAGGCACAGGAGTTCGAGGCAGCCCGCTATGTGCGCGACCGGGGGGCGGTCTACGGCGGACAGCTCGATTCCGGCACCAGCTCCCACCTGATCCTCGGACGCGGGGCTGACGGACTGCCCGCCTACAGCGGCCTGCGCGGCTGGCGTCCCATCGCCAGCTACATCGCCGTCGAGAGCGTGCAGACACCGTAAACCGTAAATCGGTTTGAGCCCAGCACACTCCTCAAATGCTCAGAGCTAAAGTAAACTTGTCACTGAGGCCAATGAAAGTACTTTGATGCATTTTATGCGTTTTTTCAGAAAGATCGCTGTCTATCATACTTTTTGAATTTCTCAAGGATATAGCAATTTACCTATCGGACAGCCATGTGGATAAAGAAGGAAATTATGATGAATTTCCTTTTGTGTGTCGCTTATCATTTCCTGGCCGCGGGGATGTCTGGGAGTTGGTGGGGACGGACTATGTGTCTCCGTTGAGCCAGCGGCGGATGTCGGCGAGGGGGCGGGTGTTGAGGACTTGGTCTTTGGTGAGACCGCCTTTGCGGGCAGCGAGGACACCGGCGCGTGTGTGTTCGAGACCGGCGGTGTCATGGGCGTCGGGATTGACGGCGCAGAGTACGCCCTTTTCGGCGGCGCGGGCCCAGTGGCGCCAGTCCATGTCGAGGCGGCGGGGATGGGCGTTGAGTTCGATGGCGGCGCCGTTGGCGGCGGCGGCATCGATAATCTTGGCAACATCCACGGCGTAACCCTCACGGCGCAGGAGCAGCCGGCCCGTGAGGTGGCCCAGTATTTTGCGCGGGGCAATGTCGGCCTCGAGAGCGCGGATGATGCGGAGAGTCATGTCGTCCCTTGACATGCCGGTCATGGAAACATGGACGGAGAGGACGACGTATTCGAGCTGTGCGAGGACATCGGCATGGAAGTCGAGTGTTCCGTCCTTGAGGATATCGACCTCGCACCCGGCGAAGAGATGGATGTTCCCGCCGGACTCCCTGTTCCATGCGCGGATTTCTTTCACTTGGCGGGCGAGGCGGTCTTCATCGAGCCCGTGGGCCTGCCAGCTCGCCTTGGAGTGGTCGGCGATCCCGAGGTATTCCCAGCCGAGGTCGCGCGCCGCCCCGGCCATGGCTTCGAGCGACGCTTTACCGTCGGAAGCCGTCGTGTGGTTGTGGAAGACGCCGCGCAGGTCGTCGTATTCGACGAGACGGGGAATTTCTTCGTTTTCGGCGAGTTCCAGTTCATCACGGCCTTCGCGCAATTCGGGCGGGATGAAGGCGAGCCCGAGTTTCTCGAAAACATCCACCTCCGCCTTGAGCGGGACCGACTCGCGCTCGGAAGGGATTTCGTCCTCCGGCTTCTCACCTTCGCGTTTCGGGAAGAGGCCCCACTCGGAGAGGCTGTAGCCGCGCGCGAGCGCCCGCTGGCGCATGCGCACGTTGTGGTCCTTGGAACCGGTGAAGTGGTGCAGTGCGGAAGCGAACCGCCCCGGCGGCACGACCCGCAGGTCCGCCTGCAAGCCGCCCACGAAGCGAACGCTCGACTTCGTCTCGCCCTTGGCGAGAACGGTGTCGACCTCATCGAGCGCGGTAAAGGCGTCCATCACCGGCGTGTGGTCATCCGTCGCGACGAGAAAGTCGAGGTCGCCGACTGTCTCCATGCCGCGGCGGAAGCTCCCCGCCACTTCAGCGGCTTCTACGCCGGGGAGACCGCGCAGGGTTTCGAGGACCGGGAGGGCAACCGCACGCACGTCCCACCAAAGGTGGCGTGCGCTGTAGGCGGCGAGGTTGTCGATACCCTTGAGGAGATTATTCGCGGTCTTTTCGCCGAAGCCGGAGAGGCCCGCGACGCGTCCGTCTTCGCAGGCGCGGCGTAACTCCGCCACCGAGTCGACGCCCAGCTCTTCGTACACGCGCTTCACCTTTTTAGGGCCGAAGCCCGGTATCTCCAGCATGGCGACGAGTCCCTCCGGCACGGACGCCCGCAGCTCCTCGTAATACGGGAGCTTCCCTTCTTCGTGCAGGGTCGTGATCTTGTCGACGAGGGCTTTGCCGATCCCGCGCACTGAGCCGAGGCGGCGCTCCTCGATGACCGCGCCAAGGTCTTCCTCCATAGCTTCCAGCGTGCGCGCGCCGTTCTGGTAAGCGCGGATCTTGAAGGGGTTCTCTCCCTTCACTTCGAGAAGGACGGCGATGTCCTCCAGCACTTCAACGATGGCCGACTTTTCCATGCGACCGAGCATGGCGGACGCGCGACTGTGCTCCATCCAAAAATGAGCCGACCGATACGGCTCTACCTATTTTCGCTCCTCGGGGTGTCGCCCAATACCTGACGGCTTCCTCAAATCCCCCACCCCGCTTCCCCGGTTGACCCGCGCGGCATTTGCTTCATCCTTTCGACAATATGAAAGTGATTCGGGCCAAGAGCGCTGGGTTTTGCTGGGGTGTCGAGCGTGCCATCGACATCGCGCGTGATTTCGCGGAGAAAGGAAAGCATCCCGTCTACACAGACGGTCCGCTCATCCACAACAGCCAGATGATGGAGCGTCTGCAGGCCGAAGGCATCCGCGAGGTGGGCGACTACCAAAGCCGCTCCAATCTCTCGATCCGCGGAAAAGAAGACACCAACGCCGTCCTTGTCGTCCGCGCCCACGGCATCAGCCCCGAGCGCCGGAAATACCTGAAGAGCCTTGGCATTGAGTTCCGCGACGCCACCTGCCCGGACGTTGGCATCGTTGCTGGAAAGATCCGCATCCACGCAAAAAAGGGCTACCACACCGTCATCTACGGCGATGCGCGCCACCCCGAGGCCATCGGTCTCATGGGCTACACCGAAGGACGCGGACACGTCGTGCAGAGCAAGGAGGAAATCGACGCCCTGCCCGACTTCGGCGACAAAGTCGTAATGGTCTCGCAGACAACGATGTTCACGCAGGATTTCCACGAACTGGCGGATTACCTAAAAGAGCGCTTTCCCGCCGCCGTCATCATCGACACAATCTGCGGCGCGACCAAGGACCGCCAAGGCGACATTGCCGTCCTTTATGACAACAATGTCGAGGCCTTCGTCGTCATCGGGGGACACCACTCCGCCAACACCCGCAAGCTCGCCATGCTCGCCAAACGCACCGGGCGCCCCACCTACCACATCGAAACCGCCCGCGAGGTCGACCCGGAGGAAATGTGCCAATACGCCGTCGTCGGCGTGACCGCCGGCGCCTCCACCCCCGAGTTCCTCATCAGCGAAGTCTGCAACCGCCTGGCCGCCATCGATTCCAAGGCACCAGCCGGGGTTTGAACAATGCAGGGCAGCAGCGGCCCGCCACCACTGTCCCACAGGCCTGCAATTTGCATCAACGTATTGCAGAATCCCTGCTGAATGCAGCCTTGGTATGCGCCCGGAGCGGTGCCCCGCCCCGGAAAAGGGGCCAACATGCATCTTACGCGCACCCGCATATTCAGCGGATTCAGCGGATTCGATAGCTCCCGGGACATCCCGCCAAAGGGCAGGACAGCACCATTGGCACCCGCGCTGCTATAGTTCATCCACACCTAAAGGACACCACGATGGCAAAGAGCACCGAAACCAAAACCAACACGCACACGTCGGCGGTCAAAGAGAGCCGCGACCAGCTTGTCGAAGACCTCAAGCGCGTCATTGAAGACGCCCAGCACCTCGCCGAGGAGGCCAAAGGGGCCTCCGGCGAGGCTATCCGAGCGAAACTCGAAGATGCACGGGCGGATTTGGAGCAACGCGTTCAGTCACTCCGCGGCACGGGCCAACATGTTTACGATGAAGCCCTTGACCGAGCCGAGTGCCTTGAGGAAATGATTCGCAAGCACCCTTGGCGATCCGTCGCCATCGCGGCGGCGGCGGGACTCGTCCTCGACCGGTTCTTTCTCCGCCGCTGACCTTCCCCAAAAAGGGCCCGGACCGCGCCCACGGACCTGGCCCGGCCGCTAATTCCCCATGAAACTGACGCGTTCGATATCCCTCGCGGGCAGCGCAATGGCGCGCTCGCTTGAGACACGCCTCCGCCTCTTTGCCGCCGAGCTTGAGTTCGAGCGCCTTCGGTTCGTGCGGCTCGTCTGCCTTTGCGTGGTCGGCGCAGCGGCGCTCGGCACGGCAGTCGTCACGGCGACGGCGCTGGTTGTCATCGCCGTGGGTGAGGCGCACCGTTCCACGGTTCTGCTCCTCGCCACCGCGTTTCTCGTGGCCGTGGGTGTCTCCTGCCTTGTCCTTGCCCTTCGCCTCGGCAACGGACGCACCCCTTTTCAGTCGTCCACCGACGCTCTCAAGGAAGATTGCGAATGTCTCGCCTCGATGACCAGGAATTGACGGTCCGCATGCTGGAACAGCGCGCCACGGACGACCGCGCCCGCACCGTAGCTGCTTTCCGCGACGCCGAACTTCCCTCCCGGAATTGGCTCGTTCCGGCGGGTACCGCGCTGAACCTCGCTGAAGCCGCGCCCGGACTCAGCGCGGCCGCAGGAATCTTTACCGCGAAAGATCCATCGCACCGTCGCGCCCGCCTCGTACGCCTCATCCTCGAAGCTCCCGTTCTCCTCCGCCTCATCCGCCGCGTCCTTCCCCCGCCGCGGAAAAAATCCTGACCGGGCCGCGCGGTCATGGCTACCCCGGGCCGCCCTGTCCGCTACGAAGGGGCACGCCAAGCAGAAAGGCATATGGAGCGGTGCGCGGGGATAAGCGAAAGAGCTGCATGGCGATGGACAACGCCGGAATCGCGATAACCATGCCGATGATCCCCCAGATCAAACCACCCGCGAGCAGTCCCGTGAAGGCGGCTAGAGGATTGAGCCGCACGTTGCGGCCGATGATATTCGGCGTGAGTAAATTACTCTCCAGCATCTGGATGAGCGCGAACGCCCCGACGATTGCGAGCGGATAGTGGAGGCTATCCTCCGTCAGGAGCACAAACAGCGTGGGCAGCACGGACCCGAGGATCGGCCCCAAATACGGAACGACATTCAACACGGCCGCAAAGACCCCGAAAAAAACGGCGTGCTCCACACCGATCAACCAAAGCGCGGTCGAGTTGAGCACGGCGAGAATACCTACGACCTTCATCAGACCGAGAAGATAACTCTGCGCGACCACGCGGGCCTCCTCCGCGCGACGCTCAACGAGAGCATGCGGTGCGTGGCGGAGTACGCGCACGAGAAATTCGATCAAATGATTTCGATAATACAGAAAAAACAGAGTAAAAACCGGAACAATGACGGCACCGAAAACCGATCCCGCGAATCCACCCATGAGGCGCAGCAGATCGCCGCTGTATTCACGAATCCATTCAACAATCCGCTCTCCGTTCATGCCCTCGAAGACCGGTTCATCAAGATTTAGGTGCCAGCGCAACGTGCGGTCGGTCTGGTCAATGAGTCCTTTGATGCGTTCATCAGCGTCTTCGAGACTACCAGCGATGCTCGCGATCTGTCCAAACGCGAGAGCCGTTATAACGAGCAATACGGCAATCATGGCAACGACCGGCAACGCCGCGCCCGCGAGTCGGTTCCGGACACGCCGTTCGATCCATGCCGCCAGTGGCACGAGCAGCATGGCGAAGAACGCTCCGACCACGAGCGGGACAAAAAAGCCCGCACCCGCAACGAGAATGAAGCAGACGATTGCGGCCAGAGCGATGATATAAAACACACGCTGGCAGGCCGGTGGTCCGACGGGAACAATTGCCCTCTCGTCGATTCCTTTCTCCATTTGTCCTTTCACGGCATCTACCGGCAACGTCGGCGGCAGCAACGCGGTTCACCACAAACATTAAGACCCGGACGCTCTAAGGCGCCCGGGTCCTGCGACCGCCTACTCGGCGACCGGTTGTAGCGAGCTTATGACTACGCCGAAAAGAGGGATTCAGCGGTCGCGTTCCCGAGCTTCACTGCGCACTTTCTCCTCGCCATCGTCATTCTCCTGCTCACCGCGGAACTCGTCCCAGCGGTCACGCAGGTGCTCAAAAACCGAAGGATCGTCATCCGTGTATTCCGGCGCGTCGCGCAGCGCATCGCGATCAAGATCGGCGCGCAGGACGTCCTTCTCCTCATCGTATCTCACTTCATTAACGGCAAGAAGGCTTTTGTGAGCACCCATGCCGAGGAAGCCGCCCGTGGAGACGACAGCGCCAACAGCCTTCCCATCCTCAAGGTTGAGATAGACGCGTTCAACCGATCCAATTGCATCGTCGTCACGGTTGACAATGTCCATCCCTTCGAGGTCGGACAAAGCCAGAGCCATCTGCATGCCACCGGAACGTTCCCGGCGGACCTCTTCCCGCTCGGAGCCCTGAGGATTGTCTCCCCCGCCGAGGTTGGCACCATCCGGGCGTGGATTCCTTTGCTGGTTCGTTCTGTCCATATCCGGGTTGGTGCCACGGTCCTCTCCTTGCCACTGCAAACGGTCGAATCCGGTTGTCCCTCCACGCCGGTAGCGGGGCGCGGAGCGGATCTCCTCGCGGCTTAGGTCGGCGCGCAGAACTTCTCCGTCACCGTCCATACGAATGTTTTCGGGAGAGAGCAGACTGCGGTGCCCGCCCATGCCAAGGAAGCCGCCCGTGGAAACGACAATGCCGAGAATTTCGCCGGACTGAAGGTGTATGAATACCTCGTCGATCTCTCCGATCTTCTCGTCATCGGCTGACATAATGTCAGCACCGAGAAGCTCTGAAGACGACTGGAGACTCGACCAGACGTCGGCGGACGGAGATCCGAAGTGTTCTTCTCCGCGTTCCTGCCAGCGCTCCCGGGTATCTTCGGCTGTTTGGTCTCGGTCACTATCGTAAGCGAATGCGACCGGCGCACTGACAAGCAACGCCGCGATACCGGCGAGCGATATAATCTTATTTCGATTCATGGTTATTATGGGTTGTTTTTGGTTTATATTTTGAGTTCGCCGATTCTTACGCATCGCGCATGCCAACTTTCCGACGACTTCTGTAAGCCTCTATAGAATAGCATTTTGAAAACACAAAAATCATTATACAGAAACCACCAAGGGTTCTTTTGGAATCCGTCCCAATGCACAATGCACGTCGTCCTCAGCGGAATGCAGCATTACGACCAAGCTGTCACCCGAACCCCGGCAGTCCTACCAAAACCAGCGGAAGGAGCGAAGACCGAATGAACTCGGCGGACTGGGCGGAGGCAGCCCCTACCCCAAGTAGGAGCATCAGCAACGATATCAGCAGAAGAACGAGGAAGATATAGAAAAATACCTTCGCAATGGCGGCGGCGGCACCCGCCACACCGGTGAAGCCAAGCACTCCCGCCACAATGGCGACGATAAAGAATACAAGTGCAAGATATAACATGATAATATATGGTTACTATTGTTCTAGGTTTAGTTCCTGCTCAGTGAGAACAGCGAATCTGATTCGCGGGTCGAACACGCAAACGGTGTGCCAACCTTGTCCACCACGTGCGCCGTACCGCGGTGGACCTGAGTACACCGCATGCTCCCGCCTCGCCGAGGCTGATGCGTCTGCTGTGAATTGCCCGACTCGAGGCTTCCAATCCTGCACATTGCAGGCCAACAACACGGGAACCCCCGCAATGGGTAACCTCTCCGGAATCATAAACTTCTGTAAACGAACTTCTTATAAATCATTCCCGGCTATGGCACAAGTCCTGCAAGTCCGTCGGCGGCGAACGCATGACCATTCTGGACCTCGCGTAGTGCCAATTTCACTCCACAAAGATCTACATATGAACAATTGGAAAACTAAAGGAAACTGGAACATCGTCAAAGGCCGCCTAAAGCAGGCATACGGCTCCCTCACGGATGACGACCTGAAGCAAATTGAAGGCGACGCTCAAGAGGCTGTGGGCGTCATCCAGAAACGCACCGGAGAATCACGCGAGGCGATTGAAAAACGGCTCGACAAAATCAGCAGCGAATCCTGAACCCGCTGGAGCCGATCAACATTATGAACCGCGGATTTTTTTTCGCACTCCTCATAGCGGGAGTGGTTTTGATCATATTCGGGTTTCAGGCCGCGGACTCAATACAGTCGGACGTCTCTGAAGCCGTCACTGGAACGCCCTCGGACCGAAGCCTTTGGCTGTTTGTCCTCGGCATCATTGCGCTGTTCGCTGGCGCAGGAGGGTTATTCTTCCGCCGGAAGTAGCCTGCCGCGTTCGGGGCCTTGTGCGGCACGAAACCTGAAACAGCGGTCTCGAACAGGCGGCAGCCGCAAACCTTGCACAGACAACATAGCATTGGTACATGAACAAACCCCCGCCGGAGATCCGGCGGGGGTTTGCCTGTTACGAGTCCCGGCTTCGTCGCCTGGGTTTAACTATACCGGGAACGGAATCGCCGACAGCGACGAGGGCGAAAAAGGGCGGGTACAGTATTTAGTTCTGCGCGTCTTCCGCGGCGTCTTCGATGGCGTCGCCCGCCGCTTCGAGGTCGCGTCCGGCGCCCGCGGTTGTCTCGCATCCCGCAAGGAAGAGGGATGCGGCAAGGAAGGTCATCGCGACAACGATCCGAAGCGGATTTCCAGTTTTTCGTGTGTTCATCATTTGGTTTTTCATAGAGTGTTTCTCGGTGGATCGCCCTCACCTACCGAAACTGCGACATGCCGCTCAGACCGGAGGACGTCCGCGTGCGGCGCTGGCGATGGCCGAGACGACCAAGAGGACGAGAAAAACGAAAAAGAGGATCTTCGCGATGCCTGATGCCGCTCCGGCAATGCCGGAAAAGCCCAGAACGCCCGCGATGATCGCAATAATAAAGAAGGTAAGTGCCCAGGTTAACATAGTTATGCGATTTTCAGTGAAGTTTTGTTTTTCGTTGGTTCGGTTTCCGCGTATCTGTCCGGCCCGGGCCTCACCCGGACAAGCGAATCCGCTTGAATAGATCGTAGGACGCAGCCGATAGCCTCGGCGCAACTGACCATTGCGTGAAGAGACAACTCCGTTTCATACAGTTCAAGGACTCGGGCGGCGTTCCGGGCCGTACCATACTCAAGAACCTGTCTATGGACGATCCGTTTTGCCGACTCAAGAGCGGACTCTTTCGGTTCGTGAGTGACCCCGCAGCACGGTTTCGTTTCCGAGTGCGGCGCCGCGGGATTACCCGCATCGACTGATACAATCGGGGGATTGCCCGCAATGATTTCGTCCAGTTGACAGCTGAAGGCGGAGGATGCCTCGTGGAGATCATAGACTACAGAACGCAGAGCGCCGTCGGGTAGTTTACCCAGTATCGATCCCAGAAAACTGAGATTCTCCGCCTCCATTACTTTCAATGCCATGAGTTGCTGTTTAAGCAGTTCGGCAAGGCCGGAGGACTCGCCCGGCGACTTTGCGGGACGGGCGCTACCGACAACGTATATTCCAGTCGCACGCTCGGCTCGCTTCCCGGCGGACTCCCCGGAAGATCGGGTAAGGGTATCAGGTGATGTCATGGCCCCAATTCAAGCGAGATACGGGCCAATCGGAGAGGCGATCACATAAGTCATTCAAGGAGAGAGCATTGCGAATCCAGCTAATTTATGGGCACGCGAGGAACCCGCCGGAAAGTGCGTCCCGCCGGATACCTCTGGGGCAAATTGCATGTACGCTTCGGGTATTCCGCCCATCCGGCGGCCGCACAGGGATAGGGCAGCGGCGGATACGCCAAAGATTGCGGTTTGCAATGCGACCGGCCCCTCTTTCCGGCAAAATGCACAGGCGCAGCGATGGACGGAAAGGAACACCGGACCCCGTTCGGAACCTATCAGTCGCAAAAATAGATTTTTTGTATGGCCTTGCCGACGCAGGTCACTTTTCTGAGCTATAGTCACTCTACGTGTTATAATCTTCCTCGAATCGACTATGCGAATTCTCATTCTCGACGATTGTCCGAATATCCGGAAAATCACCACCACAGCACTGAAGGGGCTTGGCCACGATTGCCTTGCCCTTGGAGGATCGGACGCAGCCCTCAAAGAAGCGGCGCGCCATCATTATGATGTGATCCTCCTCGATCTTCATCTCGGCGATGATGAATCCGGCGGAATCAAACTGATTCCCGCGTTGCTCGAGGCCGACCACAATATCGGCATTGTAGTCATCACAGCGTATTCGTCCATTGCCTCGGCAGTGGAAGCCATACAGGCGGGCGCAATGGATTACCTGCCAAAACCCTTCACCCCCGAACTTCTTGAACAGTGCCTAGGCAAGGTCGAGAGCAACCTGCGCCTCAAGGGCCGCGTACGCGAACTGGAGTCGGAACTGCAGTCGCGCAATCCCGAGGCGACGTATTCATCGCAGGATCCGCGCATGCAGGCTGTATTCGAACTCGCCCTGCGCGCAGCCGCCACGCCCACCACTCTACTCATTCTCGGCGAGAGCGGGACGGGTAAGACAATGCTCGCCCGCGCCATCCACGGACACAGCCGCGAGAAGGACGGCCCGTTTGTCACCGTGAACTGTCCGTCGCTGTCCAAGGAACTCTTCGAGAGCGATCTATTCGGCCATGCCCGCGGATCCTTCACCGGGGCCGTCCGCGACAAGCGCGGCAAAATCGCGCACGCCGAAGGCGGAACTCTCTTCCTCGACGAAATCGGCGACCTCCCCCCGGAAATCCAGCCGAAGCTCCTGCGCTTGATCCAGGAACGCGAATATGAGCGCGTGGGCGATCCCGAGGTGCGCCGCGCCAACGTCCGCGTAATCGCCGCGACAAACAAAAACCTTGAGGAAGAGGTTCGCGAAGGGCGATTTCGCGAGGATCTGTTCTACCGGCTTAATGTCGTACCTCTCGAAGTGCCCGCCCTGCGCGACCGGTCCGCCGACCTGCCCGCACTCGCCCGCAAACAACTCGATTTTCTCGCCCGACAGATGGGCAGATCGGTACGCGGATTCGCAGACGACGCCATGCAGGCGATGCGCCGCTACGGCTGGCCCGGCAACCTCCGTGAACTGCGCAACGCCATTGAGCATGCACTCATCATGGCACCGGGCGGGGAGATCCGCCTCGACCATCTGCCCGCGTATTTGCGCGACAACAACAGCGGCAGTTGCCAAGTCGGTGCAATGATTACTCTCGAGGCGCTGGAGCGCGCCCACATCGATCGCATCCTTGAGGTCGCGTCATCCCAGGAAGAGGCCGCCTCGATTCTTGGAATCGACCCCACCACCCTTTACCGGAAGCGGAAGCGTTACGGCCGTGGAAAAACCGACAGCACCTGCCGGACGCCCGCTGAACGCGCCGGCCCTACGCTCTGAGTCGCGATAAGGCATGCAAACCGCCGCTATCAGCTTTTACCACCGGTTCCGGCCGATTCTCCGCTCCCTGCACTCCGGCTTCGTTCGTCTACGGGCATACGTCGCGGCGCTGTGCCTTGTCATCGTCATTCTCGCCACCGGCCTCTTCTCGCTCAACGCCTACCACACGGTCGGCGACCGCCTCGGCCGTCTCATTCATGTCAATGCAAGACTCACCAATCATCTAGACGATGTACGGAGTGCCACTGACCGGCTCAATGCCGCTTTTGTTCTCCACCTCGCGGGCGACGTCGAAAAGGCCGAGGAGTTGCACAAAGGAAGCCTCGAAGTCCTCGCCGAGCGGGCAGAATCTCTGGATGCCATGCGGGAGCGCCTCTCCTCCAAGCTTTCTGAAAGCGTGGCGGATGTCTCGAATAAGCTCGAACACATCGAAAGGCACGCCCGCCGTTTCTTCGAGATCGAAGGCAACGACCCTTACGAAGAGCAACTCATCGAGCGTTACGCAGCTCATTTAAGCCCCTACCTCCTCGAACTGGCCGACGCCGTACGCGAGGCGCAGACACTCAACTACGAAAAAATCGCGGAAGGCGGCGATGCGACGCAGGACGCTGTCGTCACGGGTATCCGGCTTCTCATGTTTATGATTCTCGTCGTATCCGTGGCGGTCTTGTATGGAGTTTACCTCTACGCGTTCCGCGTTTTCCGGCCTGTCCAGCGCCTCTCCCGCGCTATTCGCCAACTCGCTGTCGGCAGCGCGAAGCAGCCGCTTCCCGAATTTTCCAAAAGCGACCTCGGTGCCTTCGCAAGGCCGATGAACCTTATCGTGCGCCGCCTCGAACGCACCCGCAAACATTCCAGCACGAAAATCAACCGCATGCACCGGACCCTCGAGGCCAGCATGGCATCGCTCACACATCCGCTCTTCGTTCTCGACGCGCGCGGCGAAATCCTTCTCATCAATCCCGCCGGCCGCAACTTCCTCGACTCAATCGATTTGACGGACGGCACGGACCGCCTGCCCGGGACGCTCAACGAAGTCGTCCTAACCGTGCGCAACGACGCGGAAGACCTCAATCCCCGCGACCTCGCCGGTGCCATTGCTTTTGATGTCAACGGTACGGAACGCTACTTCATTCCCCGCGTCACCCGCCTCGTCGACAACGACCGTCGCCTCCACGGCTTCACCCTCTTGCTCGAAGATGTCACCGACCTGCGCCTCATCGACGAACTCCGTTCCAACCTCATCGGCGTCATCGGCCATGAGTTGCAAACACCCATGACTGTTGTGCGCATGGCCCTCCACCTCCTCAGGAAAAACGCCTACGATGGCCTTTCTCCCGAGAACCAGGAAGTCCTCCAGTCCGCCCTCGACGATACGGAAACGCTCCAGAAGACCCTTCAAAATCTCCTCGACCTCAACCGCATCGATTCGCAGGGCATCGGTCTCAACCGCGCGCGCTGGATCGCCTCGCGCGACCTTCGCTCCGCTGTGCAGCGCTTTTGCCGCACCCACCGCGTCGATCCCGATTTCGTCGACATCGACACCCCCGACGATCTCCCCGAGATCATCGTCGACCGCGACCGCCTCGACCACGCCCTCATGAACATCCTCGCCAACGCCAGACGATTCACGCCCGACGGCGAACAGGTGCGGATGCGGGCCCGTTCACTACCCGATGGATGGCTCCGCATCTCCGTCGCCGACAACGGTCCCGGCATCCCGGAAAAATACCAGAGCCGGGTCTTCGAAGCCTTCTTCCGCGTGCCCGGACAAGGAACCAATGGCGCCGGCCTTGGCCTCTGCATCGCCGAACGCATCATCCGCATGCACGGCGGCCGGATTCTCGTCGATTCCGACGGCGGCCATGGCGCCACCTTCCATATCGACCTTCCCGTCAACAATTGACCGCGCTTCCGGCCGAACAGCCTCGCTCACGACACAGCCCCAAACACCTCTCTTCTTCTTCTTCGTCTCCCTCTTCAACAACCCCGCCGCCCACCATCGGACCGACGGATTAAGCCGATACCGCGCCGCCGAAGCGATTTTGCTTGCACGTTCTTTTGGTCTGGCCACAAACAGACTTTGATGAATCAAAAAACAGACAGGGCGCGGATGTCCGGAGTAATCGCGGGGGGTAGCGGCAGCCTACGGGCGGTGTGTGCGTTGTTGGTGTTGGTATTGGCGTGCGGGTGCGCGCAGGCACCGGAGGAAGAGGCCGCGCACTTCGAGGCGGTGGCAACCGTCGGCATGGTGGCGGATGTGGTGCGCAATGTCGCAGGAGAGCGGGCCAACGTGGTCAACCTCGTCGGCGAAGGGGTGGACCCGCACCTCTACACACCGACGCGGCGGGACGTGGTGCTCCTGCGCCGGGCCGACATCATCTTTTACAACGGGCTGTATCTCGAAGGGCGCATGGGGGATGTGCTGCGGCGCATGGAGCGACGGGGCACGCCGGCCGTGGCAGTGGCGGAGGCAGTGAAGACGGCGGGCGACTACCCCCTTCTCGAAGAAGAGGACGGGCTCGACCCGCACCTGTGGATGGATGTAGGCGCATGGAAACGGGTCACCCGCGTGGTAGCGGATCGCCTTGCGGAATTCGATCCGGACCACGCCGGGGCCTATACCACAAACGCGGAGCTCTACCTTGCGGAGCTGACCGAGCTGGACGAATACGTACGCAGGATCGTCGCGACGATCCCGGAAGACCGGCGTATTCTCGTGACAGCGCACGACGCATTCGGATACTTCGGTCGTGCCTACGGGATCGAAGTTCGCGGTATCCAGGGAATGAGCACAGACTCGGAGGCGGGAGTGCGTGACATTGAAAACCTGATACGCCTCATCGTGGAGCGGGAGATCCCGTCGGTGTTCATTGAGACATCGGTTTCCGACCGCAATGTGCGGGCGCTGGTGGAGGGCGCGCGGGCGCGCGGCCACACACTGCGCATCGGCGGTGAACTCTTTTCCGACGCCATGGGCCGCCCCGGCACCTACGAGGGCACCTACATCGGCATGATCGACCACAACGCGACAACCCTCGTGCGCGCCCTCGGCGGTGAAGCCCCGGAGCGCGGCATGCGCGGCAAACTCGGGCGCTGACAAGCGCCGGGCAAGCCGCGGCGCGGAAGCGGCGAAGGCCGATTGCAGCACGGTACATCGAGGAACACTATCGCTCCTCTCTGTGCGGCAGGGAATTAATGAAAATCGTGTGAGGCCCCGGCGGGCAGGCCGTCACAGGCAAGGGGACGCACGGTTTCCGCGCGCATGTGGATGACACCTTCGCGGTTTTGCAGCCGCCCCGTGAATTCGAGGAAGGGTGATTCGACGAGGACCCGCCGCCGCCGCTCGAAAAAAGCGGGATCGGTGATGATGTTGATGATCCCCGTCTCGTCTTCGAGGCTGATGAAGACGAAGCCCTTGGCGGTGGCCGGGCGCTGGCGGCAGATGGCCGCGCCACCCACCGTCACACGCCGCCCGTCGGGCTGCCGCGATAGATCGGCGGCGCGGAGAAGGCCGCCGAGCTGCCGCCGGAAGAGGCGCATGGGGTGCGGCCCCGCGGTGAGGCCGAGGGTCTCGTAGTCGGCCTGCACGCGCTCGAGGAGGCTCATTGCCTCCGCCGGCGGTTCGTCCGGGGCGGCCCGGCAGAGGGCGGCATCTTCCGCCACCATGAGCCCGTCGCCCCAGTCCAGTGTCTCCTCCACTTCCCAGAGAGTGCGCCGCCGGTCCCCGCCGAAAACGCGCAGCGCCCCGGCCCGGGCAAGGAGGCGCAGGGCCGCGGCGTCGAAGGGCGTCCGCCGCCGGAAATCGTCGAGGGAGGCAAAGGGACGCTCCGCCCGCGCCGCCAGCATCCCGTCGATATCCGCGCGGCGCAGCCCCCGCACCGCCGAGAGGCCCAGTTGCAGGCATTTGTCGTCGACCACGGTTGTTTCCCGGAGCGAGGCCGCCACACAGGGGGAACAGAAGCGCACGCCGCGGCGGCGGGCGTCCTGGATGAGAGTGGCGGGCGAGTAGAACCCCATCGGCTGGTTGTTCAGGAGGCCGCAGTAAAACTCCGCCGGGTAGTGGGCTTTCAGATACGTGCTGGCGTAGGCGATGAGGGCGAAGCTGATGGCGTGCGACTCGGGAAACCCGTAGAGGGCGAAGGACCCCGTGGCCTCGACCACGCCCTCGATGACACGCGGCGCGACGCCCTTGCGTTCCATCGCGGCGCGCAGTTTGCACTGCGCGCGGCGCAGTCGCTCCGGGGAACGGTGGAAATTGAGGGCGCGCCGCAGTTCCTCCGCCTCCGCCCCCGTGAAGTCCGCAAGGATCATGGCAATGCGCAGCACCTGTTCCTGGAAGAGCGGCACCCCCAGCGTGCGCTCCAGCACCGGCTTCAGCCGCTCGTCAAGGTAGTCGACCGGCGCGCGCCCCTGCCGCCGCTCAAGGTAGGGATGCACGAGATTGCCCTGGATGGGTCCGGGACGGATGATCGCCACCTCGATGGCGACATCGTAAAAGCAGGCCGGCTTCATGCGCGGGAGCGTGGCCTGTTGCGCGCGGCTCTCGATTTGGAAGACCCCGATCGTGTCCGCCGCCTGCATCATGGCGAAGGTCGCCGGATCGTCCTTCGGGATACGCGCGAGGTCGACGGCGCGGCCCCGCTCGCGCGCGTAGCGCAGAGAGTCCTGCATCGCCGCCATCATACCGAGGCCGAGGAGGTCGACCTTCACGATGCCGAGATCCTCGCAGTCGTCCTTGTCCCACTGCGCAACGACGCGGCCCGGCATGGAGGCCTGTTCGAGCGGCACCACGCTGTCGAGCCGCCCCGCGCACACGATCATGCCCCCCGAATGCTGGCCGAGGTGGCGCGGCAACCCCCGCACCATCCCGCACAATTCCACAAGCACGGGCGTGCGCGGGTGGTCGCGCCGCAGCCCCGCCTCTTCGAGGAGAGCCGCGAGGTCGCCAGACTCCGCACCCTCCCCGCCCCCCGACCACAGGCTGGAAAACCGGTCGATCATGGCGGGCGGAAAATTGAGCGCCTTGCCGATCTCGCGCACCGCGCCGCGCCCGCGGTAGGTGATGACATTCGCTGTCATAGCCGCGCCACGGCGCCCGTAGCGCCGGTAGACTTCCTGGATGACGCGCTCGCGCCGCTCTCCGCTGGGCAGGTCGAGGTCGATGTCGGGCCAGCCCCGCCGCCCCTCGCTGAGAAAGCGCTCGAACAACAGGCCGCAGCCAATCGGATCCACCGCCGTGATCCCGAGGCTGTAGCACACCGCGCTGTTCGCCGCGCTCCCCCGTCCCTGCACCATGATATCCGATTCTCGGCAGAAGTTCACGATATCCCACACAATGAAAAAATAGCCGCTGAACCCGAGCCTAGAAATGATACCGAGTTCGTGTTCCAGTTGTCGGCGGACCGCCGGCGTCAACCCGCCGTAGCGCTGCTCCGCGCCGAACCATGTGAGCTTGCGCAGAAAACTGTCCGCCGTCTCTCCCGCCGGCACGGGGTAGTCCGGAAAACGGTAGCCGGGGTCCTCAAGGGAAAAGCGGAGCCGCTCCGACAACGCCACCGCCGCGCGCAGGGCCTCCGGAACATCGCGGAAGAGCGTATCCATTTCCTCCGCACGCTTCACATGCCGCTCCGCGTTGGGCGCGAGGAGGCGGCCCGCCGCGTCGAGGTGGGTGTGGTGCCGCAGGCAGGTGAAGACATCGGCCACCTTCCGCTCCCGGGGCGTGGCGTAGCGCACCCCGTTTGTCGCGACAACGGACAGCCCGCGCCGCTCCGCGAGGGCGGCGAGCGCACGCACGCGGGCGGGGTCGCCCCGCCGCCGGTGATGCTGCAACTCCACATAACACTGCCCCTTCTCCGGAAAAGCGCGCTTGAGCCGCCGCAGAAAACGGTCCGCCCCTTCTCCCCCGCCATGACCGAGGGCGGCGGCCAGCGCGCCCCCGTCGACATCGCCGCCCATGGCTACGAGTCCCTCCGCGTGCTCCGCGATCTCGTCCCAACGGAAGCGCGCCGCGCCCTTTGCCTCCGCCCGCAGTTGCGCCCCCGTGACGAGGCGGCAGAGATTCGCGTAGCCCGCCGCGTTTTCCACGAGGACGGGCAGCGCCCCGCCGTCCTCCAGTGTCAGCTCCGCGCCCACGATGGCGCGCAGGCCGCGCTCCCGGCAGGCCTTGTGAAAGCGCGGCGCGCCGTAGACGCCGTCGCGGTCGCAGAGGGCCACGGCCCCGAGCCCCGCCTCCGCCGCCGCTTCGGCGAGGGCTTCCGGACCCGAGCCGCCGCGCAGAAAGCTGAAGGCGCTCGCCGCGTGCAGCTCGGCATATTCCGCCGCGCGCGCCCTCATCCGTAGACTCCCTCCATAAACCATTCTCCGTCTTCACGGTAGACGCGGCAGAGCCCGCCGCCCTCCAGCTCGACATCCCATGCCTCGCGGTCCCACGGAGACGCCGTCCACCATTCGCCGGACGTCGCCCACGGCCCGCGGCAGGCCCGCACCGGCGAAGACACCCCGCCGGCCTCCACCACGGCGGGCACCCCCTCCGCACACCATACGAGAATCCGGCGCGGCGGGCGGAAGCAACGCCACGGCGGCCCCCGCCGCGCCGCTGCCGTCCCGGACCCCGCCGGCTCCACGTCCGCCTCCTTCAGCGGCACCATGCGGAAGGCACCGGGACGCCATGTATCCGCCACGCGCGGACTCCCCACCCGCTCCGCGCCGACAAGCGCGGCGAGGCGGTCCGCCGTGCGCGCAAAGGCCGCCGTGTCCCGCGGCGCCACGGAAAACAAATCCCCCTGCCGCAACTGCGCCGGACACGTCCGCAGGCGCACCGACAACGCGCAGACCGGCGAATCCGTGCGCATCGTTCCCATGACCCCGGAGAGGATGCGGTCGAGCGTCTCCTCCCGCACGGTCGGTTCGGGCAGCGCGAGGGCACGCCGGCACGGGCGGCCGCTCTCCTGCGCAAGGCTCAGTTCCACGCCCTCCGCCGCGCGGTGCGCCGCCTCCAGTTCCGGCACCAGCTCGCCCACCTGCCGCCGCAGCACAAAAAAGAGCGGCTCGACCGACTCCACCCCCGCCTCAAACGTCTCCGTCCGCGCAAAACAGGGTTCCACCCGCGCCGGACGGAGGAGGCGGCAATGCGTGCCGTTGATCCGCGCGAGGGCCTCCACCCCGGCCCGCCCCAGCCGCCGCCCCACCGCGCCCGGCGGGAGCCTGCGGAACGCCGCCGGCGAACGCACGCCCCACCCCGCCAAGACCTCCGCCTGCGCGGGCGTGAACCCCGCTGCCTCCAGCGACAGGCCCTCCAGCAGGGCGTCCACATCTTCCGCCACATAGAGGGGCCGCCCCTTCCGCGCCGCCCATGCGGCGTAGTCCGGCGTGCGGGCCAGCCCCGCGCGCAGCGCCAACCCCGCCGCCGCCCCGCGTCGGCAGAGCCCCTCCAACCCGGCGGCCGACCGCTCCCGTCCCCCCGCCCCGCACAGATCGAGCGTCACCCGGCCCGCCGCCGTCGCCTCCACCACCGGACACAGCCCCCGCGCGGCGAGCAAGAGACGGCGCTCCACCGCCGCCTCCGCCTCCGGCACACGCGGAAACAGCTGCAGCGCACCGCACCGCGCGAGCGCCTGCGGGGGCCGCGACCCCGGCTCCACCCCCGCCGCCCGGGCCGCCCGGTTGACCGAAACCACGCGGGAGCGCCCGCCCGATTCATCGAGGACCGCCAGCGGCGCGCCCCCGTCCACCGCACGCCGCAGCTCCGGACGCCGGTACAACAGCGCCTGCAAAGGCAGTTCCGGCACATGCACCGCTCCATACATACACGCCGCCTCCTCTACCCCTGCAAAACGCACGGGTCCGCGCCGCCGCCCGAGGCCCGCCGCAGCTCCCGCTCCGGGCGCAGGGCCGCCGTCAGCTCCGCGCGCTCCGCCTCCAGGGCCTCCGCCCCGTAGCGCTCCTCCAGCGCAAGACGCACCGAGGCCGCAGCCACACACGACACCTCCGCAAAGACCACCAACGCCTGCCCCGACCGCTTTGCCGCGCGCTGCAAGCCGTACCAGCCGCCCGCCGGAATGCGCCGAAGCTCCGCCGCCGCGTGTCCGCGCAAGTCGAGGAGCAGAAAAAGGAAATTCGCGTCCCGCGCGAGCAGCTCCGCCGCACGCAAGGCCGCCGCCGTCTCCCCGCCGCAGCGCACCCAGAAAAGGTGGGGCAGCACCGCCGCATCCACCGCCTCCGGCGCAAATCCGTCCGCCCCGTCGACAAGGGCCGCGAACCCGCGCTCCCGCCGCGCCGCCTCCAGACACAGCTCAAGCACCAACGTGCCCCCCGCGCCGGCGCGCCCCTCCACCACCTCATGGCACTCCCCGCGCCGCCAGCCCCCGCGCAGCGCCGCATCCAGCCCCGCCGCGCCCGTGCGCAGCGCCTCCCTCTCCATGCGCGCGACATCCGCGCCGAACCGCCGCCGCAGCCCCGCAAACACCTCCCGCCTCCGCTCCTTCTCCAAGGAAATCACCATGCCTTTTGTATGAACACACGTTCACCTAATCTGCAAGTGGAATTGCCGGAGTATTTGGGGTTTTCAAGGGGCATCGGAGGGAGAAAAGCGCCAACCTACTGGAGGTTCTCGACCGGTTGGTGGGCAGCGTGCTGGAATGGTGCTGGGATTGGCACGACACCTATCCGGGCAACGCGACCGATCCCGCGGGGCCCGCTTCGGGCCGAAGCGGGTGGTCCGCGGCAGTGACTGCACCCGCGGACCGGCTACGGTGTGCCCCTCCAGGGGAGACGTTCCCATAGTTAATATAATTGACACAAAATCTATCCCACAATTAAATTATTTGCGCTATTTCTGCTCGTAGTTATATTACTTCACCAGCGGAGCCCGCCTGCCTTACAAAGCCTGCCGGTGCTGCGGATAGCCGCCTACCTGTTGCTCGCTATCGATGATGCGCCCGCCGCCGGTGCGGGCTTCTTCGACGAGGCGACGGTCGACCGCGTCGCGCGCCCACGGGCGGGCGACGGCGTTTTCGAGGACCCAGTCGGCGGTCTCGTCGGACGGACGCGGCGCAAAGCCATCGAGCCAAAACGGCAGAGTGCGCAGAGCGGTGTATTGCCCGACCCACGGCACGCCGAGATCGCCGCCGCCGCGGCGTACGACGCGGTTGTTCGTGGGTGAAGACTTCCGCGCGCCCGGTGAATCCGCCGATGGGCATGGTGCGCGGGGTGTCCGGCCCGTGGCGCACAACACTCCCCACGATGGCGATTTCCGTCACATTGCCGTGCACGAGTGTGCCTTTGGAGTGCTCCGGCTCGCTGCGGGTGGAGCGGCTCAATCCCTCGCCGATGCTATTGTGGCGGAAGACAATCCGGTGCGAATCAGTCCGTGCTCCGGAAAGTCGTCGTCCACGAATGGGCGCGGCCGCTCGGCGGGGGCGGAAAGCGTCCGATGGACTGGAAGGTGCGGCGCACAGACTCGTCGAAGACGGGGTTGCCCGAGCGTTCGACGATGTCCACCCGTCCGATGCGCCCGTCCGCACCGACCTCGAAGCGCACACGGGCGACGTGATCGACCCCGACCGGCTCGAAGGCGGCACGCAGGCGGGCCCGGATGGTGTTCAGGTAGGCCTCCATCTCGCTCTGTTCACGGGACGAGGCGGCGCGGAAGTCCTCCACTCGGAGATCCGACACCTCGCGGAGGCGCTCGCGGATATTCGTTTCGATGCGCGGCTGGGGGGCGGCCGCGCGCCTCTGCGGCTCCACCCGCTGCACGCGGTCGGGGAGATTGCGGTCACGGGCCCAGTCCTCAAAGCGCACTTGGCGCGGCGGCTCAGGCGCGGGCGTCGGCTGCGGTTCGGGCGCGGGAGGCGGCGGCGATTCGGGTAAGGGCGGGATTTCGCGCAACTCCTCCAATTCTTCGACAGTGAGCGGCTCGGGATCCGGCTCGGATGCAGGCGCAGGCGGCGACGGCGCGGGATCCGGCGAGGGCGGCTCTTCAGACAGGGACACGAGCTCGAACACATGTACCGGCTCCTCCGTGCGCAGGCGGTCGAGGACAGCGAACACCACCGCCACCACGATCACGAGGGCGTGCAGCGCGAAGGCGGTCAACAACGCCGGTCTGTTCGACGATCCTTTCATCTTCCGGAAGAGCCTACTCCCCCCGCGTCTCGAGGCTGATACGCGAAAGGTTAAAACTCTTGATTATGTCCATCAAATCCACCACCCGCTGGTAGGGCAAGCGCGCATCCGCCCGGATCGAGATCACCGGCGGATCCGGCTCGAGGGAAAACAATTCGAGGCGCTCCCGCAGTTCGGCCTCCGTCACGCCCTGCGCTCCCCAGAAGTAGGCCCCTTCTTCGTCGATGGCGATCTCCTGCAGGCGGGGCCGCTCGCGCTCCTGCGGGCGCGCCGTTTCCACCGGCAGGGCGATGTCGATAGACTGCTCGAGGAGCGGCGCCGTGATCATGAAGATAATGAGCAGCGCGAACGCGAGGTCGATCAACGGCGTGACGTTGATCTCCGACATCGCGCTGAGGCGCTCCTTGCGGTGAAAGACGCGTGCCATGGCCTCAGGAGCGGTCCTTCGCCTCCAGTTCGATACGGTCGGCGAGGTGGCTGGCGAAGTTCTCCAGCTCCGTCACCATGACCTTCACCTGCGTGAGCAGGTAATTGTAGCCGAAGACCGAGGGAATGGCGACGAGCAGGCCCGCCACAGTCGTGAGCAGGGCGCCCGACACCCCTGGCGCGAGCGCTCCGATATTCGCGTTGCCCCCCATCGTAATCGAGCCGAAGGCGTCCATCACCCCCCACACTGTGCCAAGCAGCCCCATAAACGGAGCGCCCGCCACAATCGACCCAAGGAGAATCATCTTCGACTCATACTGGATGGTCCCGCGCGCGACACTGCGCTGCAGGGCGTTCTCGACATGCCCCACGGCGTAATCGCTCCCCGAGGCGCGGTGGAAGGCCTTCACCGCCTCGCGCGCCAGCTCCGCGTACGGCCCGGCCGCCCCCCCGAATTTCGGGTCGACGCGCAGGACGCGCTCCGTCTTCGCCACGCGCGCCTCAAACGCCGCGTTGCCCCCCCGCAGCCGCCCGAGGTCCCAGTATTTTCCGATCATGATCGTCCACGCAACGAGGCTGAACACGATAAGGAAAAGGATGATCACCTTCCCCGCCATGTTCGACTGCCCGAAATACTGCACGACATTCGCCAGCCACGGCGACCCGCCGTAAACCGCCCCCGCCCAATGTTCACTCCAATACGTCATCATCCAATCCACGCAGGGTAGACGGCGCCGGGGCGAGTCCAATTCAAAAAAACCCACCTATCCGCCTGTCTGCCCCTCCCTCTCCCTCCTCGTCTTCGTCATCGTCTCCCTCTCCCTCTTCAACTTCACCGCCCTTTCCCCCGATTTTTCCGTTTGCCCCGCGCCCGCCCGCGCCTCTACTTTGCCCGGACAATCATGGAGGGTTGGCAGAGTGGACGATCGCGGCGGTCTTGAAAACCGTTAGGCCGA
>JAFIGH010000129.1 GCA_020831525.1 Opitutales bacterium | reverse complement strand
GGGTCCCGCGCCGCACGACCCCGCCCGCACCCGGCTTCATTCTCACCCGTTCCCTTCTTCCCACCGTTCCGGGGGCCAAAATGGCCCCCGGCTACATCCGCTGCCGCTCCCCCGCCGCCGTCCACCCCGCCACAGGAGCCGCGCGCTTCCACCTTCGCCGGGTCGGCTACGGCGGACAGGTCAGCCGCGGAGTCGCCCGAAACCTCCCGCTCCGCCCCGGCCGCTCCCCTACTCCCGTCGCCGTCCGCCGCGCCGCAGGAGCCGCGCGCTTCAGCCGCGGAAACACCCGACGTTCCCGACGCCGCCCGGACCGCGCCCACTCCACCGCCGCCGTCCGAACCCGCTTCCGTCGCCCCGACGCCGACCGCACCCCCCGCCCCCAGCAAAACCAGCCGACGCAGCAGCACATGCCCCTCCGGCTTCCCCTGACCCACCGCCTCACCGTAGCCGCTGAAGCGGTAATCCTTCGGGTCCTCCACCAAACCAGCCCGCACCGGATTCAAATCGATATACGCTCCCACCACCGACAGCGCACGGCGTGTCGGCTCCACCAGCACGCTGCGGAACGGGCCCTCCCACAACGTCCCCAGCCGACCGTGCTCCCGGTTGTAGCGCAGCGAGAATCGCTGCTTCAGAATCTTCACGAACATCGGCAAAGACCCCATACGGCCAAGCAGCAGCGCGCGCATCGCCTCGCGCTCCTCCGCCGTGCCACGCTCCAAGGCACCACGGATCCCCGCCAGCGTCAGCGGCTGACGCCTCCGCGACGCCGGCGCGCCGTAGAGCAGACCCGCCCGCCGCAGCAACTCCGCGTCGTCGATCTCCCCAAGCTCCCCCGGCACGCACACCAGCAGATGGAAGTGGTTCTCCATGAAGCAATAAGTCAGCACCTCCACCCCGCAGAAACCCGCCACGCGCCCCAGCAACTCGCGGAACGCCTCCCGCCGCGTGTCTGTCAGCAAACGCGCCCGACCGTTGATCCGGCTGACCACATGGTAATACCCGTCGCACCCCGCCGACGCGCACGCCCGCGGCAGCCGCCGCACCTTCCCCGGCACCCGACGCGCCACCACAGGATTCGGCGCTTCCGTCGCCGCCGGCGTCGGCTCTTCTTCCGAGTCTTTCGTCTCTTTGCTCATAACCCCACCCTGAGCGAGTTTGCCGATTTGTCAACGGTAATTAACGTTGTTTATAATTACTCGTTTATAATTACTCGAATGCTCCCTCGGCGGCGAAGTCGACCGCCATGCGTTGCAGCAGCAGGGTTTGACCGCGCGGGTCACATGCAACAGCAGGGCCAGCGGCCGCACCGTCGCGCTGCCGCGGCGCAGCAACCGCTCCTCAATCGAGATATCCCCGAAAAGACTTGTTAAGTTCAGTTTTTTTTACCGTGCCGGCGGTCGCCCGGTTTGCTCTGCGCCTCGAAGGCCCCGGCCTCGCGCTGCTGAAGGGCCTGCTCAACGCAATCGCGTCCAATGGCGCGGACGATTTCGCGCGTGGAGGGCTCGATGGCAGCCAGATTCAGGTCTTCGCGGTCTTCTTCCAACCGGCGCAAGCGCTGGAGTTCGGAGCGCAGGGACGGGCGCTTGTTCAACCATTCGTAGAGCTCTTTTTCATCTTTTTGCATAGGGTCCATCCCAACCTTTAAACAGAAAGGCCGTACAATGTACAGTGAGACCGAGTCTCATTTAGTCCGGGCTGACAAACTTCGTGATTACACCCTCCGGCACTGCCGGTTACGGCGAGGGTGCCGAAACCTCGATGACGTAATGAACCTGGTCCCCGCGTGCGGGTGCAGCATTGGCGTCGGTCAATGTCATCGCCGAACCATCTCCGGTGACGACGGCACGGTCGACCTCGTTCCAGTGTCCGAGGCCCGTCGCCGCTTTCATGAGCTGGTAGCGGAGGCCCGCGAGCGTGGCGAATTCAAGGACAACATCGTTGCCCTCGATGCGGATTTGCACACCAGTGGGAGCGGTCAGGACCGGGGGACCGGCCTCGCCCACTTCCATGAAGGCCCAGTTCCGCTCCGACCACGGTCCGATGGCGTTTCCTGCATTGTTCAGGAAAGGAGTCGGCTGCGGTTCGAGGCGCACTTCGGCCATGAGGAGACCGCGCCGGTCAAACTCCTCGGGGACCGTCCACGTGCCTTCATAGATGCCACCGCCGATACCCCCGGTGACCGGGTCCGGATCGACCAACTGGAGGTCGATCTCGACAGGAACATTCGGTCGCACCCACATGAGCGTGCCGGAACCTCCGTCCGTAAAGTTGACAAGGTTGTTGTTGTTATTCGTCGTCGAGACGCGAAAGGAATCTGCGGTCGGTTGGCGGACAAAATAGTTCGTCTCCGCGTTCAACCCCTCGGGCAGGTCTCCGCCCTCAGCCGAGAGGCGAACGCGGTTGCCTTGGGCAAGCCCGTGGCTAGGCGAACCGATGAAACCGGTGCCCGTATCCACCGTGAAAGAGTCAGTGCGCTTCACATCCCAGTATACGATTTCGCCGGTGCTGTTATTGGCCGGGTAGCCGCTGATGCCATCGTAGGCTTTCAATCCGAGTACGGGCACCTCATCGGCAGGGTCACGCGTCACGCGTACCCGCAGGGTCATGACGCTTCCGGGGGTCACCCCGGCCATGCCGGCTCTGGTCGGGTAGAGGATTTCCAGACCGGGGACGGCATCGGTTTCGAGGGCCATCTCAGGTGTCACGCCGGCATTGCCTTCTTCGCGATTTTGCGCGGTCGGCGAATTGCCCCCGAGGTCGATCATGACGTAATTGCGGGGCTTGATGTTGTAACGCGAGAAGACGGCATTGGCAACATTGTCCCGGAAGATGACGGGATAGGTGCCGCCTGTGCGGCCCATGTAGCCATTGCGGGAACCGTCGAGTTGCACGCCGTTGCCGTAAACTCGGTTGTTCACGAACTCGACGCCGTTGCTGTAGATGACGCGGTAGATGCCAATGTAGCTGTGCAAGGTGTTGTCTTTGATGAGCCAGTTCGTCGGGTGGTGGGTCGAGCTGGATTCCTGGAGAAGGAGGCCCTCGCCATCAATCGTGAGGTATCCGCTGGCAAAAGTGCCGCGTCTCACCTGAACATAGTTGGACGTTATGCGCACATCATGCCCGCCTGTGACGTCGATTCCGCGGTTTTCCTGGGTGGCCGAATTATTCGTGATGCGGGCCGTTCCCTGCTCATTGATAAACTCCCATTTGGTCTGGCTCGGCAAGAAGTCGACACGCACGTTGTTGTGGAGGACAAGGCCGTTGCCCGCCCCCATGATGCCCACGCGGGTCGTGCCAAAGGTGAAATTGTTGATCAGCCCCATGCCTTCACGGTGCTTCGAAGGCTCCTGCGGAGCGGCGTGCGCGGTGGTGTAGTTGAGAACGTGGTTTAGGCGGATGCTGTAGCCATCGGAGGGAAAGATCCAGTCGTGCGCGAAACCCGTATCCGGGTCGAACCAATCCAAGCCGGAACCGCCGGCAAGGATGCGCTCGCCGTTGTTGTTCAAGTAGGATTCCTCAAGCTGGGCGGCAGAATCGCCAATCGCACGAATGTCCATCACGTTCACTGAATCGTCGCCGAGCACATGGTATCGGTAGTGCTTGTCCATGACAGCGTTGTTGCAGATGAGCGTATTTCCGGCCGTCACGGCGTCAATCTTTGCGCGGGTGCGCGTGGGCCAGATCTGCCAGGCATTCTGGTTCGCCGTGGGAATGCCCGGTTCCGGAACGAAGGCATTGTTTATTCGGTTTCCAAACACGAGAATGTTTTGGGCCGTAATGGCATTCTTCGGAATCGAGGTACCCCAGGTCTGGTCGGCACCCCGGTCATTGATACTGATGAAGGCGCTGTCGATGTCGATGTTGACGATGCCTAGGTTGCTCGCGTGGGTCGCGTCGGGGAGTATGATCTCGTTCTCATTTTCATCGAAACCCCGCTTCCCCACTTCAATGCGCTTGAAAAACTGGTCGCGGATCGAATCGGCGTCGCCGGGGCGCATGTTGTTAAAGATCGAGTGCTGGTAGAAGGGAAATTGAAAGCGGGTCGCCGGGGCGTATGTGGGGTTGTAAACCCGCACAGGGTCACCCGTGTAGCTGCCCACGGCATTGCTTGCGGCAGGCGTGGCCCCGCGCAAAACGACACCGTCGGCAAGAAAGAGATCATCCGAGAAGTGGTAAGTCCCTGCCGGGAAGTAAAGCACCCCGCCGCCAGCTTCGGAGAGGTCGAAAATCTCCGTCTGCACAAGCGCTGTGACGTCGGCCCCGCCGGGTGAAGCGGCGGTCGTGAGAACATTGGTCCAGTCAACCATGCCATCGGTCCAGGTGCCGTCGTAGCCGCCAAGATCGATGCCGCTCGCGGTCACCGGGTTGTCCGTCGGTTGCGCGAAGACAGGAACGGCCATCAGAAGGAGACCGAGAAAAGACACAGGATACGTTTTCATATTTTTCGGGTAGAGGGTAAGTGGGATACCAACGACCGTTCCAGAACGGGACGCGCCGACGTGATCACGAAGAGAACACCTGCCGGGACCCAAACAGCAAAACTAAAAAAACGTATATATTTTTACGTTTTGCGAATAACGCGGTCAAACGTAGCGGCTTGCCAGCGTTGTCTCCGCCTGAAATCGTTACCCCCGACTTTCGCAACTCGACCGCAAAAACAGTTTTCTAGAGTCCTTGGGACACAGTAGGTCGCATGGTTGTGCAGACGTGCCTTCCGGGCATGTAAAAGGTAACTTACATGATTTGTAATTACATCGTTTGTAATAATCTTGGTTTTATAAGGCCTACAGGCCAGTTGGTTTGACGGCGGGTCGACGGAGGCGGGGCTCCGTCGCTACGGGGAGGCGGGCGTTGACTTCCGGTCCGCGACGGGGGATAGCTTGGAGGCTGGTTTCACACCAGCGTTCCGTATGCGTTTTACCGAACACAACCGACGGCCCACGGCCCGGACCGCGCTTCCCACCGGGAGGTCCGGCCTTTTCCTGTTTCTTCTCCCAACCGCCCTTTTCGCTATGGCCTGCGACGATGCCCCGCACATTCTCCTCTGCTTCGGTGACTCCATCACGCAAAACGGGCATTGGGTGAGCGACGCTTCCGCACCGGAAGGTTGGAAATTGCGCAACGCCGGACGTTCCGGACGACGCGCGGCCCACATTGCGGAGGAACTGCCCACCGCGCTCGACGCCCATCCCGACGCGACCCATCTGCTCCTGCTCCTCGGCGTCAACGACCTCCCCTCCCGCGATCCCCGGCCTGGTCCGGAAAGAGTCGCCGGCGTTCTCGCCGACATCGACAAAGCGGTCACCCTCGCGCTTCCGCGCTTTCGACCGGGCCGCATCATCCTCGCCGCGCCCGCCGACGTCGCTCCCGACCGCCTCTCCGACATCAACCTTGGAAAAGGCTACGACGCCACCCCTCCCCTCCTCGCCGACCTTGAAGGCGGTCTGCGCGGCCTCGCCGCCCGGCGCGGCACCCGCTTTGTCAGTTTTCTCCATTCGGTGAGCCCTGAGAATCTGCGCGACGGGCTTCATCCGACCCCGGCGGGCGACGCCGAAATCGCCCGCGACCTGCGCGCCCATCTCGCCCGGCCCGAACCGCCGCTTCCGCGCCTCTACCTCGTCGGCGACAGTATCTCCATCAACTACCACGAGGCCCTCGAGGAGCTATGTAAGGGCCGTTATCACTACACGCGCAAAGGCGGCCTCGAAAGCGCCCTCCGCGACCTCGACTCCGCGCAAGGGGCCAACGGCGGCGACTCCGCAAGAGTTCTCGCCCACCTCCGCGCGGTCATTGCGTCCGGTGCCGACATCGCCGACACCTTCCTCGTCAACTGCGGGCTCCACGACATCAAGACCGACCCCAAGAGCGGAGAGAAGCAGGTACCCCTCCCCGAATACCGGCGCAACCTCGAAGAGATCGCCACGCTCGTCACCGGCGTCGGCAAACGCCTCATCTGGATCACGACGACGTCCGTCGACGAAGCGCGCCACCAGCGCCATCAGGGTTCGTTCCACCGCTACGAGGCCGACCTCGCCGCCTACAACACCGCCGCCGCGGAGATCATGGAACAACGCGGCATCGACATCATCGACCTGCACGCCTTCACCGCGGCCCTCGGACCGAACATCTACCGCGACCACGTGCACTTCATCCCGGAAGTATCCGCCCGCCAAGCGGAGTTCATCCGCGCTTCCCTCGACAAACTCGACTGGCCGCGCGCGGATGCTCCTTCGTCCGACGAGGTCACAGACCCAACCGCCGCGGACAGATCGTACTGACACCGCACCCATGCCTGCGTCCACCCCGCAATCCGTTGACATGGAAACGCTCCGGCGCGTGGCCGTGCGCGCCGCCAGGCTCGCGCGAACAGCCGGATTCGGGCGGGGGACGCCTGCCGCCCGGCGGGCACTGCAACACCTCGGTCATGTGCAGATCGATACGATCTCGGTCGTTGCCCGTGCGCACGAGCACATCCTTGCCGCCCGCGTGCCCGGGGCCGGCGCGGACGATCTGCAAACGCTCGTCGCAAGGCGCGAGGCTTTTGAATACTGGGCGCACGCCGCCGCCTATCTGCCTATCAGTGACTACCGGCACACCCTCCCCCGCATGCACCGGATGGCCGCGCGGGCACGCCACCACGCCCCCGCGCAAAAGCGCGAGAAGAAACGTGTGCTCGACCGCATCCGCGCCGAAGGCGCCATGCGCGCGCGGGATTTCGCCGCGCCCCCCGGTCGGCGCGGCGGATGGTGGGATTGGAAACCCGCCAAACTCGCCCTTGAACAACTCTTCCATGAAGGCCGCATCATGGTCGCCGCACGGGAGGGTTTCCAGAAACGGTTTGACCTCGCCGAACGTGTCCTGCCCGACGGAACCGACACCCGTCGGCCTTCGCTGGAGGAACACGCCGCATGGCTCGTCGCGCGGGCGCGGCAAAGCCTCGGCGTGTTTACGGCCCGCCACGCCTACTACCAACGCCGCGAAGCCGGACTGGGGCGCGCCGTGACGGATGCGGTCGATGCCGCGGTGGAACGCGGTGAACTGACCCTTGTCGCGAACCCGTCTCTCCCGCAGTCGCCACGATGGTATGCCAACACCGCCGCCCTCGAAGATGCCGCCCGCCCCGTCACCCGCAGGGCGCGCGCCCTCTCGCCCTTCGATCCCCTCGTCATCCACCGCGACCGCCTTCGCGCTATCTTCGGATTCGATTACCAACTGGAATGCTACGTCCCCGCCCCGCGCCGCCAATACGGATACTTCGCCCTTCCACTGCTGCACGGAACCCGCTTCCTCGGCCGCGCCGACTGCAAGGCCGACCGCCGCGCGTCCACCCTCCGCTGCCTCCGCCTCTCCATGGAGCCCGCCTGCAACACAACCAC
Organism: Opitutales bacterium; assembly: GCA_020831525.1. Taxonomy (GTDB): domain Bacteria; phylum Verrucomicrobiota; class Verrucomicrobiia; order Opitutales; family Oceanipulchritudinaceae; genus SLLG01. Next base: position 4,978 of record JAFIGH010000129.1, on the reverse strand, counting down.
AGGACGGTCGCAGGCACGTGAGGCTTTGGAAGCGCTGGCGCGCACTGTCGGCTGCGAGTGGCATGGAAGGGAAACCAACAACTGTCGTTTGCCGCGTCGTTCCGAGGCCGTGCGCCCGCCCCGCCCCCCCCGACGCGTGTAACAGAGCGCGCTCGGAGAAACGCGGTTCGTCAATCCACGGCGAAGCCCTCCAAACGGGCGGCTTCCCGCAGGCGGACGTCTCCCGTAAGGAAGCCGAAGAGCCGGGTCTGCTCACGGCAGGCCACCAGTGCGGCCGCCAGTTGTAGGGCGGCCGCCGCACGTAAAGGGTGCTTCCGCAACAACCGCATGGCGCGGTCCCGAACGACGGACAGGGGCTCCACCTCCAGCCAGGACTGCGCCCGATCGGCCCGCCGCGCACGCGCCAACGCCTCGTTGGCATGGGACAGCGATCCGTCACGCAGACGGCGACTGAGCGCCGACTCCAGCTCGACAGGTGTTCCAAACCAAACCAACATCCGGGGGTCTCCGGTAGATTGACGCTCCCGCAAGGTGGAGTCGGCTTCTTCCACCAAAGGCGGCGTAATCGCTGAAGTATCCCAAAATCTCATCGCCCGTCGCGGTCTTCCGCGACCGCCTCGGTCAAACTTTGTCCGCACGCCGCGCGCGGAATGGCGAGAAACCGCTTCACATTCAGGGCGCGCTGCGGAGGTTTAACCACTTCGTCAGCGACCAAGGCGTCAAGCCACTCCTCCGGGAAATTTTCCGTCAGCGGTGACAACACCGCAACCGGTTTCCTTCGGTCCGTCACCAAAAGGCTCTCTCCCGCCCGAATCCGCTTCATTCTCACCGACAAATTGTTTTTCAAATCGGTCACACTAATCGACTTCGTTTGACTAGAATGGCCTGACCAAAGCGCACACGCAAGAGTATTTCACTTTCGCACAGAATGCCGGTCCAAGAGTTGAAAACCTCAGGGAGAGCTGCCTACGCGCCCGAGAGCTCTGAACCCATGACAGGGTAGCGCCACGGTACGCCGACGGCAACGCCACCAACCGTGCGCCCCGAGGAAGTGTGGCTTACGCCCCCGCCACCCGGAGAGCCCCGCCAGCTTGCAGTCGGACTGGTATTTCCAGCAGGATGTCCCGGTAGAGAGTCTCCGCCGAATCAGCTGCCGGGTCGCGCATCCGCACTTTGGATACATGGACTGATTCGCCCCGGAAGATTTGCTTCACACGAAAGACGATGCCGCCGTCCGCCTCCCAGCGAACGGTTGCCCAGTAACGTGGCGTGACAACCGGCAACTCCCGCCCGCCGGCGTCGTCGGGTGCGAAGGGGGGCGGCTGGCCGAGGGTGATCACCCCGCCCGGTTCGTCGGCGGCGAAGCCGGAGAGCGCGCCGAGGAGCCACCAGCTCGCGGGCGTATTCATATACCAGTCCAGGCCCATGAACGACCCGAAATCCGGGCGTCCGTCGCGGGCGTCGTGCCACAGGGTGGTGGCCCACGGTGTCTTGTTGACCTCCCGCACGACGCGGTCGAAGGCCGCGACGGAGGCGAGCCCCTCTTCCGGCATCCCGGCGAGGAGGGCAAGGCAATCGACGAAGACGAGCCCGTATTGGGGCCAGGCGTGCCATGCGTATTTGCAGTCGGGCAGCGATCCGTCGGGCTGCGTCTGGATAGGCATGAGGCGGTAACGGGAGCGGTCCCCGGCGAGCCGGTAAAGGGTGTGCAGGGCCATGCGCACGCGCTCGGGAGGCAGGACACCGGGCAGGCCCAGCGACCGGACAATCCATTCTCCCGCCAACTGCCCGAGAAAGACATCGTCCGATGATCGGCCCGAGACCGGATCCCAACACTTCAGGTAGTGGGTGTCCCGCCACATCGACTCAACGGTAGCCGCGGCGCGCCCGCGGCGTTCCGCAAAATGCCCGGCCGCGGCGGCATCACCCTCGGCCAGGGCCAGCGCTTCGAGGACCCGCAGGGTAGCCATCCAGACCGTGGCGGTGGCGATAAAACAACCGGGGTAGTGCTCGATATCCCAACTGCTGCCTCCCTCGGGAACGCCGTCGCCGTCGCGGTCGGCTGCCATGAGCCACTCCGCTGCCCGCCCGATGGCGGACCGCATCTCGTCCATAAACGCCCGCTCCCCGGTTTCCCGCCAATCGCGGAAGCATTGGACGATAAAGGAGCAGGCGAGGTCGGGCCAACCCGTGACGCCGTATTCGACCGCCGCCGAGCCGAAGGCGGTGTGCGCGTTGCCGTTGAAGTGCGGGAGCGACCCGTCGGGGACCTGGAGGCGGGCGAAGGTGCGCAGTTCTGTGCGGTTGAGGTCGGGAAAAAAGAGCGAATAGCCGGGGTGCGCGACGAGGCGCTGGTCCAGCGTACCCAAAGCCCCGAACATCATCGGCGAAGACTCGAGGGTGTAGAGTTCGCCGACACCGGTGACAATGGAGTTGGTTGTGACGGCGGTGTTGTCGTTGAGAACCTTGTCGGCCAGCCAGCCCGGCAGCGCACCCGAGCGAATATGCCGGTGGGGCGCGCACACGCGTTCAAGGAGTCCATGCGGATCGCGCAGCAAGGCGGTGGCGACCGCCCCGGCATCGGCGAAAAGGCCCGCGTGAAAGTGGCCGTGATCAATGCCGGGCTGGTCCATAGCGGTGAGAACCGGTACCCGCCATGTGAGGACGAAGGGCACCTCCACTTCCGCACCCGGTGCGATCTCCAACGACACCCCCACCGTCCCCGCCGGATGGATGGCCCCCTCCAATCCTTCCCGCGCGCCGCCGAAACGAGGATCGGGGTCGTCCCACGACGGAGGCGCTTCGCGTCGACGGCGCGCGGCCGCTTCGCATTCCCCAAGCGAGCCCCCGTCAAACCGATCCGGCTGTCGGCCCTCCGCCATAGCCGTCAGCACCGCCGGACGGTCGGCGAGTATGTTCCAAAACCGCAGGAGCCATAGCCGCGCTCCCGGCGGCGGCATAGCGGCCAGCACCATCTCTCCGCGCGTCCGCGCATCCTGCCCGGGATGGCCGCCCGTGTAGAGAAGGCCGCCCGCCCCGTCGACCCCGCGCCACGGTTCGATGGTATTGCCGGTGCGGTCGCTGCGCAGTGCAAGGCCCCGGCGCCCGACACCCCCGCAACCGAGCAGGTGTTCCCATGAGAAGGAGATATCCGCCCGCACGGGGCGGTCTCCCGCGTTTCGTACCCGGAATAGAAATACCGCTCCCGGCGTTGCCGATACCTCCGCATCGTGCGGCACGAGCGGGCCGAAAGCCGTCAGCCGCGCCTCCGTGGGGTCGTCCGGAGCGCCCCCGTAGAGTACTTCTGCCACAGGATGGGTGCCGCTGTAGTCCACCCGCGAGCCCGACCGCCCGTCCATGCCCTGCGCCTGCAGGAGGCGGAAAGCCGGCGGTTCCGCGCCGCCGTCCGTCCGCGCCGTCCGGAGCGCGAAAAACGCCCCTTCGAGGCCCGCGAGGAGCCGCTGCCAGTTGTTGGTGATGCCCGCCAACGTCAAACGACCCTCCCGCCCCAGCTCGATGCGGCCGGTGCCGAGGCCGCCGAGCTGGACGCCGTTGGGGTGGTTCTCTGCCGAAGGACGGATATGGGAATGCGGGGGGAACATTGTCGCAATCCTCCGGGAAAATCCCTTCGGGTCAATGCCCGCGCGGCGAGCGCCTCGCCGAACAGCGGATACCCGCGAAAAGAAGAGAATCCAACAGACTTTGCGCCATCGTTAGCCGCTTGCCCGAACTCTCGTGAGCCGCTCATTTTGTTTCGCAACCACCCGTGCACGCGTCCAAGTTGGATGCATGACCCTCGAAAAACAGACCCGCCCCACCCTCACCGCCTTCGAACTGGACGTGGGCGAAGAACTGCGCCTTGCGCTTGCTGACGGCACATCCCGTGTCATCCGTCTTGAGTCGTCCAGAGCGTCCGTAGATCACACTACGTTGAAGGAGTTGAAGAAGCCGGAGTTCGGTGCGCACACCGTTCTGCGCATGCACGCCCGCCTAACCATTGACGGCCACGCGGTCGATCTTGTGCGCTGGGTGGGCAACCAACAAAGCTTCTACGAGCCGTGGGAACTCTTCGGATTGCGGCTCTGGTTCGACGCCGCGGCGGCGCTCTTCGATCACCTCAATGAAGACCATGGCCCCTGCAAACCGCGCAAGGCCGCCCGGTTCGCGGTGCAGGAGGCGGGAGCGCGCATCTGCCCAGTGCTCCTCCACCCATGGTGCCCCCTGCCCCCGAACTGCCTGCGCATCGAGGACTGCTATCAGGGAAGCGACTGTTGGATGGGTCCTTACTTCGGCGCCGACGCCCATGGAGGCCTCGATATCAACCATCCTGCCGGCACGCCGATTTGGGCTCCCCTACCGATCCACGAGCACGGACTGTTCAACTCCCTCACAAGCGGCGATAACAACAACCGCTGGCGGGGTCACTGCCATTGGCCGGACGGCTCAAGCTGGACCCTGCAGGTCCATCACCTCCTGCGCCTCCGTGTGCCGGAGGACCAACCGGTCATGGCGGGCGCTCTCCTCGCTGACGGCGCCGGTGTCCGGAACGGTACCCACGAGCACAGCCACTTTGTCTTCAAAGTCCGCGAACCGGGCACCGCACCCGAAGACGAGATCGCCCTCGATCCGTGGATCCTTTTCTGGCAAATGTACCGCGACCGCGAAACCACCCTAGCCCGCGGAGACACAACCGCAGGGTAAACCTTTTTTCTTTGTTCGGAAAGCGGAAAGGTAGCCGACAGCGGACGGTGGCTGTGAACGACGATCCAAGTTGGCAGCCCCGCATCGGCGGTTGAGATCCATGCGGACCCGCAGGATACTGTGCGCATGAAAAATATCACAGTATCTGTGGATGACGAGGTTTACCACAGGTCCCGTGTTCGCGCTGCCGCGCTGATTTCAAAAGACCGACGGCGAATTTCCGTATCCGTCCGGCAAACGACCCCCTGTCATGAAGCGGCGGCGGTGTGGTAGACTG
>JAFIGH010000128.1 GCA_020831525.1 Opitutales bacterium | reverse complement strand
CCCCACTCCACCACTTCCCCACTCCACCACTTCCCCACTCCACCACTTCCCCACTCCACCATTTCAACACCAACAGCGCATTCCATCATGAAAACCTACGTCTCGCCTCTCCGCGTCCTTCTCACCGCCGCTGCGTTTGCTGCCGCTGCCGTTGCGGCCCATGCCGCCGGCGACCCGCCGGAACTGCTCAGCTACCAAGGCTACTTGGTTGACGCGAACGGCGCGCCCCTCGGCGTGGACGGCACCGGCAATCCCCTGCCGTCCAACTACGACGTCACCTTCAGCATCTTCAGCGCCTCCTCGGGGGGAGACCTGCTCTGGCGCGAGCAGCAGACGATCACGGTCGACGCCGGCTACTTCAGCGTCCTCCTCGGCGAGGGCACACAAGTCGGCAGCGATCCGCGCCCCCCGCTTTCCGAGGTGTTCACCGGCATCGGCGCGGACGAGCGGTTCATCGGCGTGGCCGTGCGCTTCGAGGCGGGCGGCGAATTCTCCGACATCCTCCCCCGCCTTCGCCTCCTCACCTCGCCGTATGCCTTTCTCGCCACGCAGGCGCGGTCGGTTGTGAATCCGGAAGGTGATGCGCTCATCACCGCCGACGGCGGCACCGTAACCGTTTCCGGTACTCTCACCGCCACCCAGCCCATTGTTGCCAGCGGGGCCAGCATGACCGACCTGAACGCCTCCAACATTGCCTCCGGCACGCTCTCCCTCGCGCGCATCCCCGGGCTTCCGGCAAGCCAGATTACCTCGGGCACGTTAAGTGACGCCCGCCTCAGCACCACAGTCGCGCGCCGCAATGTGTCCAACAGCTTTACTTCAACCAATACGTTTTCCGGCCTAACGACACTTTCGGGAGGCGCACGGTTGAACGACAACGACCTGTATCTGCGCAGTGACACCAATCACGGTATCGGATGGTACGCCGGTACAAAGAATTTCGCCGGCCAACAGCCGAACGGACCGGTGGTCTACGGGTTTTCGGGAGGACGGCTCGGCACGAGGCAGGGGTCCACGGAGCGGATCGCCCTTCAGTGGACCCACGGACAAATTGTGCATCTGCCGGGCCAGATGACCGTGGGAACGCCGCAGTGGTCGAGCAGCTCTTTCGGAACGCGAGTCAGCTCATTCACAAATTTTGGACTTCTCCCCAGCTCTGTGCAATCGTATGATCAACCTAACGAGGAATTTCAATTTTTCGTGCCCGGTACAACTAGCGTCCAAACAATTAATTACACTGATATTCTTGGATTCTCCCGGACGTACACCGTCCAGGTCCAGCCCCGCTTCAGGTGGTTGGTCGGTTCGAACATTAGGATGACGCTCTTCCCCAGCGGAAATCTAAGCATCAGCGGTACGCTCAGCGAAGGCAGTGACCGGAATCAAAAGACAAATCTTGTCCCAGTACGAGGGCACGACTTCTTGAGTCAGCTGGCTGATTTGCCGGTATATGAATGGAGTTACATTGAGGGACCCTCGGCCCGCCACATCGGCCCGACGGCACAGGATTTCCATGCCGCGTTTGGCCTTGGCGCAAACGATACTTCCCTCGCCCCGCGGGACTTGGCCGGGGTGGCGGTCGCCGCGCTGCAAGGACTGCACGCAAAGGTCCAGGCGCAGGAGGCTGAGATCGCCGATTTACGCGCGACAGTGACCGAACTCAGCGCGGCAGTGGCCGAACTCCTCGAGTCACAAGACAGCGGAGAGTAACCGTTTCCCCACGGTATTCAATTTTCTCATGGAGCACCCGACATGAACCACCGCCACTTCACCGCCGTTTTGCTCGCCGGGGCAGCCGTTTTATCTTTTGCCGCGGTTCCTTTCGCCGCAGGTCAGGCCCTGCCACTGGAAATCCGGCAGCAGGAAACCCCGTTCAATCACCTTTCGCCTTCCGGCAAGCCGCTCTCCAACGTCGAAGGCGATCCCCCGGCTTCCGACGGGCGCCTCGAAACCCCCGCCCAGCAAGCCGACCGCGGTCTCACCTCCGCCGAACCCACGGTCAGTCAATTTCAGGGATTTGTCTCGGTCGGTGCGGTCGTCCGCACGCGTCCAGGCTCCGCATCGGGGCCGACCGGATACGCGAGCTACGCCGTCTATGCCCAGGATGTTCTCCCCCACGGTGGTCCCGCCGCCACACGTATCCACATTGCCCGCGCCCAAGTCGGCGCTCCCTACATCAGCCGCCGGGTCGAACTACTCTTCGGCAGCATGATCGCCCTGCCAGAGGTCAACATCGACGAGGAGCCACTCGTTGGTATCCCACCCGACGAGTATTGGCAGCGCGAACCCTATTGGGAGGATGTTTCGGGCGGCAACCACGTCGGCGCCCCCTACTACTGGAGCCGCCATGCCCGCGCCGTTTTCGCCAACCGGCCGGGGCCCATCGAGGTCACATGGCGCCGCACCGCCGCTATCCCCGGCGCTCAGCCAACAGATCCAGCCTACGACAATGATGACTTCGCCATTGTCGACGGGCGTGTCTACCCGCTCCTGCGGCAGAGCTACCTTGTCTCCGGCAGCCCGGTGAAGCCGCCCCGGCGCATGTATTGGACGGAAGGATTCTTCCGCGGATCGGGTGTGACGATCAACGTGCCCGAAGGGGTAACAGTGAATTTCGTGTTTTCGGAGCTGTTTCCCCAAGCGGTCGACGAGGCCTACGAAGACCCCGGCAGTTCACAGCCGGTACCGCCCGGCGGCGGCGAGAACTTCACCGAGAAACGGACCATCTTCTACAACCCGGATACCGGCTCGATCCACGCCTTCAACTGGCAGGGGCGCATCTTCCTCGAACTGCTCGGGGATGTCATGGAGGGCGACCGCCGCCAGCACCTCGGGTCGGAAATCATCGACGTCGTGCGCCGGGTCAATCCCGCCGATGTCAGGGTCGAACTCGGCGAACGCCTCACCGCATGGCCGGACGGCGTGCCCGACGACAGCCACCTCGCGCCGCGGCTGCTCGCCCGCGCGACCGACCAGGATTTTGTCTTCCAGCACTTTATCGAGGGGAACCCGTGGCCCCGGCTCTACGCCATCCGCGAGACGCGCAACCTCAACGACTTTCTCATGCACTGGACGGAAGAAGGGCTCGAGGGCCTGCGCTGGCCGTACCGGTTTGTCCGCTACGGAATGGTCTGGCCGCAGGATATCGGGAAATACAGCCACTACATGCGCCCGCCCGTCGCCACGGAGCAGGACGCCCGCGACACGGCGATCGAGATGCCCATGGACAATGTCCCCATCATCGAATACCAGGACCCCCTCGACCAGCCGCGCGCCAAGCTCACCGAGACCTTCGCCTTTTATACTTGGCTGACCGCCGACTATCCCGCCCACCGCACGCTCCTGCGCTTTACTTCGGGCGAGCACATCCGCTTTGAGCGCGTCTTCTCATGGCTCGCCGACCAGTTGACGGTGGACAGCGCCGGCAACCTGCGCGCCACCAGCACGCTCGCGCAACGCCTCGGCGTGCCACCGGGCCCGGACGGCGAAGATCCGCCGAAGATGCTCAGCGCGTGGGATCCGGTGGAGGGGCGGTTCATCCTCACCGACATCCTTGCGGCCCCGCGCGTCATCGAACAAACGGTCGCGGTCGCGCAGCGTATCGAAGCCCCCGGCGGCGAGGTGCCGCCGGAACCGGGCGAGCCCTATTGGGCGGGCCATATCCGCGTGGAGAGCGGCGATTCCTTCAACCCCTTCACCTACTCCGATCCCTTCGAGGAAGGCTTTGAGGCGGCGAATCAGGGCGCGATCCTTCCGGTCAACGCCATTCCGGGGCAAAACCAGCTTGAAGTCTGGTGGTTCCGCTCCAACCAGCCGAATCTCGCGCAGGGATTCCGGCCCGTCTACTGGCCGTCGGTCGTCGGTCACTATACCATTGAGTGGCCCGCGAGCCCGCGCGAAATTGTCCTCGCCAGCAACGACGGCAGCGGCGCGCTCACGAACCTCGAGGCGGCAGGCCACATCTACGTACAGAACGATCCCGCCGGTCCGGGCTACAACCCGAACGAGGAGCACGGCCTCATGATCGGCGGCCAGGCCTACGCCCTGCGCGACGACTTGAATATCACCGAACCGGGCCCGGACTACTCCTCCGAGCCGTTCGTCCTCCTGCAATACACCGACGCCGGAGGCCGGCCTGACATGGCCGCCTTCCGCGTTCTGCGCGAAAAGCCCGAAGCGCGGCAGGTGTTCGATTACGTTGTCGAGGCGGGTACGATCCTGCAGGCACCGATGCCCCTGCCGCTCCTTCCCGCACCCGTCGACGGTATCGGCGCGGCAGCCGTCAATTTCAACACCGAGCCCTCCGCCGTGGGCGCGGGCGACCTCCCCGGCAACTGGGATGATGCCGTTCATGGCACCGGAGAATACGGCCACTACAACCGCTTCACGTTCCTCGACCGCAAGGATGCCTTCTGGGTCTACCGCGGACAGCACGCCGGCGTGCCCGCCCTCGAAGGCGGCACCTACGACGCCGTCAGCGAGGCATTCACCGCGCCCGTCGCCGCCACCGCTGTCGTCGACGAGCCGTTCACCTTCACCGTCCACGCTTCCCAGCGCAACGCCGCACTGCGGTTGGAAGCAGACGATGAGGTACCCTTGCCCGCGTGGCTCAACATCAACGGCATGGAACTAGTCGGCACACCGACAGACGAAGATGTCGGCGATCTCGCGCTCACCCTGCGCCTCATCAGCATTATCGATAACACGAGCGTCGAATTCGACTGGGATCTCGAAGTCGTGGAAAGCGGTTCAATTGTGACGCAGGGCCCCCTTCAACTCGAAAGCACCAACCCGCACACGGGCAGCACCGTCACCCATATCGGACGTCCTCCCTACCTTGCCGTCGATCCCGAACCCGCGAACAGCTTCACCATGCGCTTCTACTACAAGACGCGCGAGGGCTTTGCATGGCCGGGCATCGCCGATCCGCCCGAGGCCGGCAGCATCGTGCCCTACCTGCGTCCCGACGTCGGCAGCGAATTCGCGGGAGATCCGGCGGACAAGGAAACGCCATCGCTCGACATCGTCTACCGCCCCGACTGGCCGGTCGACACCCCGGGCATGCGCCTCGGCGATACGCTGATGACGCCCAAAGAGGGCCTCCCCGCCATCCGCGGGCAGACCAGCGTGAGCGTCCTTTACCAGCAGTCCGTCGCCGCAGACATCGAAGCCGCCAATGTCAGCGCCGTGCTTCACGACGCAACACGCGAGAAAGAAGCGCCGCTGGACGCCTACGACCTTGAAGACCTGCCCGGCGGCGTCCGCCGCGAGCTGTATCAAGGCCGCTACTACTTCCCGAATCTCCCGCCGCACCTTGTCGAACGGGTCTACATGGATCCCTTCCGCGGCGAAAACGGGCACCTCGTCTTCCGCGGCGAACTGGTCCGCGAAATCCTCGGGGCCGATTGGCTCATGCTCAACGTTCTCCGCGGTGAGGATCTGGAGACCGTCAAGGACCTTTGTCCCGAAGGCGATCCCGACAAAGAGGCGTGGGATGCTGCCGTCGACGGACTCGTCGCCGTCGTCGAAACCTTCCATGAGAATCCCGACGTGCCGGGTGAATACATTCCGAATCCCGCGCGGACCGTCGAGGTCGGCATCGGCGATATGGTGGAAATCAGCGACCACAACACCGCCGTGGATTCCTATGCCCTCAGCGCAGCCGGTCCGGGTACCGGCTACGTCACCATCATGGCGGGCGGCGGGGCGGCCTTCACGCCCGACGCCGAGCCTGTTTCCATCCATATCATCCGCATCGAGCCGGTGCAGTTTCCCGGCGATCTCCGGGTCGTCGCCGCGACCAATCCGCTCAGCGAACAGCTCACCATGCAGCACAGCGCCGACCTCGCCGGCCGCTTCGATGATTACGAATACGAATGGCGTATCGCCGCGCCCGTCGACGGTCTCCCGCCGACGGTGAGCGACATGTCGCAGTGGATCGAACTGGCCGAAGGCCGGGAACTGCCGCGCTATACCTTGGGCGGTGCCAATATCCGCACCCTCTCCGACAACTACCTCATCGTCCGCTACCGCCCTCTCAATCCGGCGCATCCGCTCGTCGGGGAATGGTCGGCGTGGACCTCACCGATGCTCGCCGAGGGCTGGATCAAGCGTGTTCTCGCCGGGATCAATCCCTTCCAACAGCGCATCACCGACCTCTTCAACAACGCCGTTTCCACCGACGTGAGCATGCTCACCCAGGCGGGCACCCGCTGGGAAGGCGATATCGCCCTGAATCTCGAAAACATCAACGATTTCGGCCTCATCGAAATCTACGAGACGGTCCTGCGCCGCGGGCGCATGCTCTCCATAGAGGCGGGTATCAACTACGGCCCGGCCAACGATGCCCTCCTCCTCGCCGCCGGTTATTTGAACGACCTCTACATGTTTGTCGGCAACGAGGCATGGGCCGACGCCGCCAACCCGACCATCGGCATCGGCACCGCCGACCAGACCTACGGCGACATCGCCACCTCCCTCTTTGCTTTCAAGGGCCAGGTCCCCAACCTCCTCGAAGAGGAGCTGGCACTCCTGCGCGGGCGCGACGATTTTCTCCTTCCCGGCACGGAGGTCATGCCCGTCTACAATCGCCTCATATGGAATTACACGCGCGGTATCGACGCGGGCGAAGTCATCTACGCCATAAATTACAACATCCAGGAAAAGCCCGACGGCGAGCCCACCGGCATCATCGACGCGTCCGACGCCGCCCGCATGTACCCACAGGGTCATGGCGACGCCTACGGCCACTACCTCACCGCCCTCAAGGGATACTACTCCCTTCTCATGAACCCCAACTTCGACTGGGTGCCGCGCATCGAAGCGGTCCTTGTCCTTGGACAGCCCGTGAGCGTCGACTACTTCGACGAACGCAAATTCGCCGCCGCCGCCGCCGCCGTCGCCCGCGCGGGCCGCCACACCTTCGACCTCACGTGGCGGCGCGACTACCACAGCGACACCGGCGCGGGCTGGGAGCACTTCGCCGCCACCCGCGAGAACACGCAGACCGACCGCACCCGCCACTGGGGCATGGACCACTGGGCCACGCGCACGGGACAGGGTGCCTACATCAACTGGATCGTGGGCAACGCTATCCTTCCCGACGAAGAGCCGCACCGCGAGGGCATCCAGCGCATCGACCGCACCACCGTGCCCGAACTCACCGAGCTGCCCGTCATCATGGACGCGCTCCAGACGAACCTAAACAACGCCGAGTCCGGGCTCACTCCGCTCGGACTTCCCGAGGGCGGTCTCGCCTTCGACATCGATCCCTCCGAAGTCGCCTCCGGACGCACGCACTTCGAGCAGATTTACGACCGCGCCCTCATGGCCCTCAACAACGCCGTGGCCGCCTTCGATGACGCCAAGGACGTCACCCGCCTGATGCGCTCCGAGGAGGATTCGCTGGCCGACTTCCAGACGACTGTCGCCCAGCAGGAGCACGCCTTCCGCAACCGCCTCATCGAAATCTACGGCACGCCCTACCCCGACGACATCGGGCCGGGCCGCACCTACGCCACAGGCTACGATGGCCCGGATCTCCTTCGGTACATGTACGTCGACCTGCCCGAGCTGCCCGACGGCATCGGCCAGGCGCAGGGCAACGAGCGGAGAACCTACACCCTCGACATCCAGACGCTCCCGTCCAACTGGCGCACACACCTCTACAAGGATTTTGATTTCTTTCAGTTTCAGGGAAGCAACTACATCCTCAACGAGCACTTTATTGAGTACGAACTTGGTTCCCACGGCTTTTTTGACAAACCGTCCAACTGGACCGGGCGCCGCCGCTCGCCGGGACAGCTCCAGCAGGCCATCTCCGAAGTGATCGCCGCCCATCACGCCCTCGCCGAATCGCTCCGCACCGCGCAGGGCGCCCACGCCGGCATGGAGCGAAAGGCGCGCATGTTCAACCAACGTATCGAAACCGAAGATCTGATCACCAACATCGAGCGCGGACTCATGATTTCGAAGGATATTGTCGAGGCCGTGAACCTCGGCTGGGACGCCTTTGAAGCCATCTCCGGGGCAAAAAAGAAAACCCTTGAGAACATCAACAATGCCGTTATTGAGGCCATTCCGAGCAACCTCATCGCCGGTCTCGCGGCAGGCGGCGACATGACGGCCCCGGCGCGCGGCGCCCTCCTCGCCACAGCCGGTACCGTGAAGACCTCGCTCGACTGGGCGGAGGTCATCAAGTTCATCACAACCCGCGTCCTTTCGCAGGCGCAGTCGACCGCTGAAAAATGGACACGCTTTGAAGCCATTGATAATCACCTTAAAGGCGACCAGCAGTTGCGCGAACTCGTCACCGCCTTGGGCGCCGACCTCGGGGCGATGCGCCGGAACCTCGTCACCGTGAACGAGCGCCTGCGCGCCCTCGACGACGCCGAGCGGAAATACCGCGCCCTGCTCGCCCAGGGCGACCGCGTCCTCGAAGAGCGCGAAATCTTCCGCCGCCGTGCCGCCTCCGTCATCCACGGCTACCGCACACGCGATGCAGCCTTCCGAATCTTCCGCAACGAAAAGCTGGAGCGCTACCAGACGCTTTTCGAACTGGCCGCACGCTACACCTACCTCGCCGCGCAGGCCTACGATTACGAGACAGGCCTGCTCCACACCCCGGAAGGCCGCGCCTTTGTCGACCGCATTATCGCTTCGCGCGCCCTCGGTGTGGTCTCCGGCGGCGAGCCGCAGTTCGCGGGCAGCGCCACCGGCGACCCCGGCCTCTCCAGCGTGCTCGCCGAAATGATGGCGGACTGGAGCGTCCTGCGCGGCCGCCTCGGCTTCAACAACCCCGACACCTACGGCACCACCGTCTCGCTGCGCAACAGCCTCCACCGCATCCTCCCCGGCGAGGCCGGCGCGGACAACTGGAAGGACATCCTGCAGACCTATTGGCGATCCGACATCATGACCGACCCGGACGTGCGCCGCCACGCCATGCAGCCCGATCCCGACGGCTTCCCCGTGCCGGGGCTCGTCATTCCGTTCAGTTCGACCATCGCCACAGGGCGCAACTTCTTCGGGCAACCTCTCCTGCCCGGCGACAGCGCCTTCAGCCCGACCTCCTTCGCGACGAAAATCCACTCCGTCGGCGTTGCCCTGCCCGGCTACGTGGGCATGACCGATCCGTCCACCAACGCCTCCGACATCGAATTCGGCGGCGGCGACTCGCCCGACGACCCGCAGGCCCCGTGGCTGCACCCCGACGGACTCGCCGCCACGCCGTATGTCTACCTCATCCCGACCGGCCTCGATTCCATGCGCAGTCCGCCGCTCGGCGACACGGGCACCGTCCGCACATGGCGGGTGAGCGACGTCACCGTGCCCCTGCCCTTCAATATCGGCGCCTCGCAGTTCTCCACCCTGCAGTGGTGGCAGTCGAGCGACTTCCTCAGCGAGGAGATGTTCAGCGTGCGCAAGCACCAAGCCTTTCGGCCCGTCTCCGACGCGAGCGTCTTCGGCTACGACCTCTCGCCCTCGCAGTTCACCAACAGCCGCCTCATCGGCCGCTCCGTGTGGAACAGCGAGTGGAAGATCGTCATTCCGGGCACCGCCCTGCTGGAAGATCCCGACGAGGGCCTCCGCCGCCTCATCCGGACCCTGCAGGACATCCAACTGCACTTCGTCACCTATTCCTATTCCGGGAATTGAACCAAAGGGAGATTTGTCATGAGATTTTTGATACAAAACCCAAATCCAGCTCCACCGGACCGTCGGCTGAAGCCGACGCCCCGCAGGCGCTTCAAGCCTTCCATCGTTTCCGGGGGCCAGGATGACCCCCCGCTACGCCCGAACGCAGCGGGAGTTTTTTCTTTCTTCTTCTCCCTCCTGAGCGCAGCGAAGTCCCGCCCAGCGGGATTCGCCTTCGTCACCCTCTTCCTCCTCCTTCCCCTAGCCCACGCCTTTCCGCCCGCGCCGCCGCACACGCTCTACGGCACCCTGCGCGACGAATACGGCACGCCCATGTCGCGGGACGACGCCCGCGTGGTCTTCGAAACGCTCAGCGGCACGAAGATCGTCACGCGCCTCGCGCCCGGGCGTCCAGGCGGCATTAACTATGAGATCCTCGTCCCCATGGACGCCGGGATCACGCCGGACCTCTACCGCCCGAACGCGATGCTGCCCTCGGTGCCCTTCCGCCTGAAGGTTGTCATCGGCAGCCAGACCTTTCTGCCCATCGAAATGAGCGGGGACATGCGCGAACTCGGCAAACCCGCCGGCCGCACGCGGCTCGACCTCACCCTCGGCGTCGACAGCGACGGCGACGGCATCCCCGACGCATGGAAGGACATGGTCGTCGCCATGATGGGCGGGGGGCTCACCCGCGCGGACATTCACCCCGACGCCGACCTCGACGGCGACGGCATGACAGTGAGGCAGGAATACATCGCGGGCACCTACCCGTGGGATCCGAACGACCGTCTGTCGCTGAACATCCTCCACTACATCGACGGCAAGGCCACGCTCGAGTTCGTCGCCATCGACGGGCGCACCTACCACATCGAGGCCACCACCGACATGGTAAACTGGCAGGTTGTGCCCTTCCGTGTGCCGGTGGTCGACGCCCCCGGTGCCGCCCGTTCCGTCTATTTCGCCAACGCCTACCGCCGCACTGAAATCGAGGTGCCCTCCGGCGACGGCGAACGTCCCGTGGCCTACCGGCTCGGCGTGCGTTAAAGGCAATGACTCCATGCTCGGCCAGTCCCACCCGGCGTAAACGGTTCCTCGTGGCCTGCGCGGCTCTGCCGGTGCTCGCCGCAGCCGCCGTAGCTTTGTATTTTCTTTTCATTTCAGGGCCGCAGGCCACGGAAACACCGCGCACGGAACGAGCCCGCGCGGAACTCGCACAGGTCGACGGCCGCATCGCCGCAGCGGAGTCCGGCGAAGCCTTTTCCGGCACCATGGTCTCGAACTACCCCGACGGCACCGTCCGCTCACGCTCGGAGGTCGTCGAGGGGCGCCTGCACGGCGTTTCCGAAGGCTGGCACCCCGACGGCACCCTTGAAACGCGCGAACATTTCCGCGAGGGCGTTTCCCACGGCGTGCGCGAACGCTGGCACCCCAACGGGCAAATCGCCTCCCGCGCGGAAATCCGCGACGGCCGCCTGCACGGTGTTTTCCGCCGTTGGCACGAGAACGGCAACCCCGCCCAAATCATCCACATGCAAGACGGCGTGGCGCACGGACTCTCCCTCGGGTATTTCCCCAGCGGGTATCTGCAGGCGCGCGTCGAACTCGACAACGGTGATGTCGTCCGCCAAGAGTATTGGGAAGACGGTTCAATGAAGGAGAGCAAACATTGATGTACCGTATTGCAAAGCGACAAACCGCTGTACGACCCGTGAAAACGGCGGTCTTCTTTCCCGCTGCCGCAGCGCTGCTTTCAGCGGCGGCGCTTCCCGCCGCCGTCGTCATCACCGATATCAGCGAACCCGCCGCCGAAGCGCAGTTCGCGGACGCCGTGGATGCCGCGGAACTTGTCTTCATCGGCCGCGAGTCCTTTCCCTCGCTGGGTGAGGGAACCTCCGGCACAACGACCGGCGCGCAATTGGCCCCCGGCGTCCCGGCGGGAACGCTCTTTCCCTCTGGATCGAACACTTCCCTCGGACTCTTTTTCCAGACGAATTCGCTCGGCGGGAACCCCGCCGCACTGAACCCCGGCGGCACGCTTTACGCCACCGGACCGTTTCCCGGCGACAGCCGCGCGTGGCTCGGCCCCAACCTCGCCTCCAACAGCCTCGACATCATCGTCGATCCACCCGCCTACCGCGGGCAAATCCACGCCTTTTCCTTCGCCGTCGCAACCACCGGCGGATCGCCCGTCGTCGTGCGCCTCTACGACAGCGAAAACAACCTTCAGGGCAGCGAAACCCTCACCCTCGGCGATTCTTCGCGCACCGGTATCGTCCTCACCGGCGAGCCGATGTTCCGCGTCAACGTTTGGGCGCCGACCGGCTTCGTCGATGTCGGCGATCTGGACCTCTACGCCATTCCCGAACCCGCCGCAGCAGCTCTCCTCGCCGCCCTCGCCGCCCTCTGGGCCATCCGCCGCCGCCCGTAGCGTGAAGCTTTAGCGAGCGCCGCGCCGCGGACGTCCGCTCCTTCCATCCGCATCCGTGCCTCGCTGAAGCTTCAGCCTACGCCGCGCGCGCCGCACGTAGCGTGAAGCTTCAGCGAGCGTCGCGCCGCGCACGTCCGCTCCTTCCAGCCGCATCCGTGCCTCGCTGAAGCAGCAGCCGACGCCAGCTTCCGCCGCAACTTGACTTCGCCCCCCGCCGGTGCGACCCCTCGTACATGCCCGAAGCCGCCTCCGTCCGCACCATGTTCGCGGGGATTTCCCGCCGCTACGACCTCGCCAACCACGTCTTGAGCGGCGGGCTCGATTTCCTCTGGCGGCGGCGCCTGACAAAAATGGTGGCCGCGACCCGCCCGCGGAACGTCGCCGACCTCGCCACCGGCAGCGGCGACGTCGCCTTCGCGCTGCGGAAGCGCCTCGGGGCCGCAGTCGCCGTCGAGGGCGTCGCTTTGTGCGGGCCCCTGCGGGTGGCGGGGCGCGCGCAGGG